>NZ_JAVIJB010000036.1:0-69743 GCF_033977165.1 Mesorhizobium captivum | reverse complement strand
CGTTCTGGCCTCCCAAATATGAACCCGAAGCAAATGTGTGCGCACACTAGCCCACAAGGGGAGAAGGAAAAGGGCACCTTGATCCCCTTTTGTTCCGATTCTTCTTGGCGAGCGCGCGCCGTCGCGCTACCTCTTCACGCGTGACAGAGCAGCCGCGCCTTGCCAAACAGAATGCCGCCGTTCTCCTGCCCGAGCCATTCGTCAAATGGTTCGGCGCAAAAGGCTGGTCGCCGCGCGTCCATCAGCTCGAACTGCTGGCGAACGCGCAAGCCGGACAATCGGTGCTGCTGATCGCGCCGACGGGCGCCGGCAAGACGCTGGCCGGCTTCCTGCCTTCGCTGACTGAACTGGCCAGCCGGCCGCGCCGCAAACCCGGCCAGGCGCATCGCGGCATCCACACGCTCTACATCTCGCCGCTCAAGGCGCTGGCCGTCGACATCGAGCGCAATCTCGGCAAGCCGGTCGAGGAGATCGGCCTGCCGGTCACCATCGAGACCCGCACCGGCGACACGCCTTCGCACAAGCGCCAGCGGCAGAAGCTGGTGCCGCCCGATATCCTGCTCACCACGCCCGAGCAGCTCGCTCTGCTGATCGCATCAAACGATGCCAAGCGTTTCTTCGAGGATCTGCGCTACGTCGTGCTCGACGAATTGCATTCGCTGGTCACTTCGAAGCGCGGGCATCTTTTGGCGCTAGGCTTGGCCCGGCTGCGCGCCTTTGTCCCCGAACTGCAGATCATAGGCCTGTCGGCCACCGTCGCCGAGCCGGATGAATTGCGCCGCTGGCTGGTCGCGCAAAATCCATCCGGCGAAATGGCCGGGCTGATCACGGTCGCCGGCGGCGCCAAGCCCGACATCTCCATCCTCGACTCGCGCGAGCGGGTGCCATGGTCGGGACATTCGGCCCGCTACGCCATTCCCGAAATCTACGAGGCGATAAAGCAACACCGCACGACGCTTCTCTTCGTCAACACGCGCAGCCAGGCGGAACTGCTGTTTCAGGAGCTTTGGCGGGCGAACGAAGATTCTTTGCCGATCGCGCTGCATCATGGTTCGCTCGATGTCGGCCAGCGCCGGCGCGTCGAGAAGGCGATGGCCGACAATGCATTGCGCGCCATCGTCGCCACCTCAACGCTCGACCTCGGCATCGATTGGGGCGATGTCGATCTGGTCGTGCATGTCGGCGCGCCGAAGGGCGCCAGCCGCCTGGCGCAGCGCATCGGCCGCGCCAACCACCGCATGGACGAGCCGTCGAAGGCGATCCTGATCCCGGCCAACCGCTTCGAGGTGCTGGAATGCCGCGCCGCGCTCGACGCCAACTATCTCGGCGCGCAGGACACGCCGCCGCTGGTCAAGGGCGCGCTCGACGTGCTCTCCCAGCATGTGCTGGGCGTCGCCTGCGGCGGACCGTTCGATGCCGACTCATTGTTCGAGGAGGTGCGCGGCGCCGCTCCTTACGCGGCGCTTGAACGCGAGACTTTCGACCGCGTCATCGATTTCGTCGCCACCGGTGGCTATGCGCTCAAGAACTACGAGCGCTATGCCCGCATCCGCCGGAACAAGGACGGGCTGTGGCGCGTCTCGCATCCGAGCGTCGCGCAGCAATACCGGCTGAATGTCGGCACCATCGTCGAGATGCCGGAGCTCAATATCCGCTATGTCCGGCAGGGCCGCGGCATGGCCGGCCGCGGCGGGCCGGTGCTCGGCAAGATCGAGGAGTATTTCGCCGAGACGCTGAGGCCCGGCGACAACTTCCTGTTCGCCGGCAAGGTGCTGCGCTTCGAAGGCATCCGCGAGAACGAATGTGTCGTCTCCAACGGCGCCGGCGCCAACATCATCGTGCCGTCCTATGCCGGCGGCAAATTCCCGCTATCGACCTATCTCGCCGAGCAGGTGCGCGGCATGCTGGCCGACAGCGACCGCTGGCGGGTCTTGCCCGAGCAGGTGGCCGACTGGCTGCGGCTGCAGAAGGAAAAGTCGGTGCTGCCGAAGCGCGGCGACCTTCTGGTCGAGACCTTTCCGCGCGGCAACCGCCATTACATGGTCGCCTATCCCTTCGAGGGCCGGCTGGCGCACCAGACCCTTGGCATGCTGCTCACGCGCCGACTGGAGCGCGCGCATGCCAGGCCGCTCGGCTTCGTCGCCACCGACTATTCGCTCGCCGTATGGGCGCTGGACGATATGGCGGCACTTTTCAAGGCGAAGAAGCCGTCGCTGGCCGCACTTTTCGACGAGGATATGCTTGGCGACGATCTGGAAGCCTGGCTGAACGACAGCTGGATGCTGAAGCGCACCTTCCGCACCTGCGCGGTCATCGCCGGGCTGATCGAGAAGCGCTATCCCGGCCAGGAAAAGAGCGGCCGCCAGGTGACGGTCTCTGCCGATCTCATCTATGACGTGCTGCGCAGCCATGAACCTGACCATATTTTGCTGCAGGCGACACGCACCGACGCTTCGGCCGGATTGCTCGATGTCAGCAGACTTGGCGAGATGCTCTCGCGTGTGCGCGGTCGAATCGTGCATAAGCATCTCGACCAGATTTCGCCGCTGGCGGTGCCGGTGATGCTGGAGATCGGCAAGGAATCGGTCAATGGCGGCGCCAACGACACGCTGTTGATGGAGGCCGCCGACCTGGTCGAAGAGGCTATGGGTCGGGCATAGCGGTACAGAGAACGGAGAGGGGATGAATTTTTCGCTGTCGCGCGCAACGCTGATCGCCGAGGCCGACCTAGTCGGCATCGCCGGCGAGCGCGCGGTTTGCGACCGGCGCGGCGTGCTCTATTTCCCCGATCTGAGGCTGCTCGCCGTCTCCGACCTGCACCTCGAAAAGGGCTCGTCCTTCGCCAGGCGCGGCGCGCTGATCCCGCCTTACGACACCGGCGCGACCTTGCTGCGGCTGCAGGCGGTGATCGCCGACTACCAGCCGCGGATCGTCGTCAGCCTGGGCGATTCCTTCCATGACGGCGGCGGCGCCGAGCGCATGCATCTGAGCTACAGGGAGCGCCTGGAAGCGATGATGGCAGGGCGCGACTGGTTCTGGGTCGCCGGCAACCACGATCCCGAGGCACCGGCCGATTTGCCCGGCGAGACCGTCAGGGAGCTTGCCATCGGCTCGCTGCTCTTCCGGCATGAGCCATCGAAGCTGCGGGTGGAAGGCGAGATATCGGGGCACCTCCATCCTTGCGCGCGCATCGTCCAGCGCGGCCGTTCGGTCAGGCGCCGCTGTTTCGCCGGTGACGGCGGCCGCATGATCATGCCGGCCTTCGGCGCCTACACCGGCTCGCTCAACGTGCTCGATCGTGCCTATGCCGGCCTGTTCCGCCTGGAAACGCTCGTAGCCTATATGCTCGGCGCCGAGCGCATTTTCGCCATCTCCGGCTCCATGCTCAGGCCGGGCTGAGATCGTCGTTATATCTGGGATGGAACTCAAGTCTTCTTAAGCGCAGCTTCGATGCGATCAAGCACCTCTTCTGCGCCATGGTATCCCTGGCCTGCCGAGCGCTTTAGCCATTGGACGGCAAGCTCAGCATTCACGTCAACGCCAACGCCTTTGAGATACATCAGGCCCAAGTTGAATTGGGCCTTGCCGTTGTTCAGTTGCGCAGCCTTTTCGTACCAATAGAAGGCTAGCTTCGGGTTTTTATCTACAACCTCACCGGTCAGATAAGCAGCAGCCAGATTGATCTGTGCGTCAACGTTACCTTGCTCCGCTGCTTTGGTAAACCAAAGGACCGCGTCGGAACCACTTTTGGGTACTCCTTTTCCGACGAGGTACACATATCCAAGATATTGCTGAGCTTCGGACAAACCTTGGATCGCGGCCCTGCGCCATAGCTTTGCCGCTTTGGAATCGTCAAGCGGAACGCCCTTACCCCAGGAATACAAAAGTCCGAGATTCAACTCGGCTACTGCCAGGTCCTGATCCGCCGCCTTGCTCCACCATTCAGCAGCTTTGGAATAATCCAGTGGAACGCCAAGTCCCCTGGAATACAGAAATCCGACGTTAAATTGGGCAATAGCATCGCCCGTTTGGGCGAGCGTCGTCCATTCTTTGTATGCTTCCGTATAATTTTTCGCTTTGAAGGCGGCGTCGGCCTCGAGCGCGCCTGCCATTAAATCGTGAGGCGCAAGGATAACTATAAGCGCAACGAAAAATCCGCGTGCAAGACAAGTCGGAAAGTGGGCAGCAGTGAGGTTCATCGATTTGATCTGTAAATAGAGAGCTGGAACGCGCTTGAATGTCGAATCCATCGCCGCTTATCGTAATATTGTCTTTAACTTTCGTCCAGAAGATAAGCGAAAGTTAAACACAGGCACCTATCGCCCATAGTAGAGCGTCACCGTGTGCTTCGCCTCGGCGAAGAACAGCCAGCGCTCCACCAGCATGCCTACGAGCTGAATAATGGCCGCGAGCGCCGACGCAATGGCCGCGAAGGGCCACACTGAGGCGAAGGCGATAGCAAGCAAGACAGCCGGCACGGCGAAGGCCAGGCCCTGCGTGATCCGCCGCAGCTTCGCGCTGTGCTTGCGCGCGATGCGGAATCCCATTTCCTTGAGCAGGTAGTTTTCTTCGGTGTGCGGCCATTCGATCGACCGCACCGTGCCGCCGGCCAGCCCCGTCGCCGTGTTGGCGTTGGTCGGGATCTCCAGCCGGTCATCGTACCGCCAGGTCGCGAGTTTCCAGCCCCAGCCGGCAAGTGTGGCGAGCAGCGAGAACATCAGCACCGCCGTCGAGTCCACGGCGAAACCTTGGAGAAGAGCGTTCAGCAGCACGGCGCCTGTCATCGCCGAGAAAATAAGATAAGCCGGCAAAGTATAGCGGCTGTGCCACTGCGCGATCGGCTTCAGCGAGGCATAGATCATGCCGGTCGTGCAGACCGTTGCGGTTGCGCCGGCCGCCGCCAGCAGGCCGGCGATGGCCACCCAGCCGCCGCTCTTGCCGAGCAGTACCCAGCCGATGCCGAACAGCCCGGCCGGAATGAAGGTCGCGACCGACGAAACTCCTTCGCGCGACAGCCAGGAGCTGCGCCATTGCGAGAAGGCCCGCCAGGCGCGCTCGGGCCGGCCGAGATGGCCGGTCGAGGACAATAGGCCGGCGCCGATCAGCCCGAGCGCCAGGCCCATGCCGACAAGGCCAAACCAGAAATCGGCTGGGATCAATCCAAATCCGCCGAGCACGCCGAGCAGCGCCAGCAGGCCGTAGCCGGCGCCGGTGGCGGTGGTGAAGAAGACGACGGAAAGGCCGGGATGCATGATTGGCTGAAGCTAGTTCGAAAGCATGCGGTCGATCCAGCCGAGAAAGCCGCCTTCTGCTTTGATAGGCTCCAGCGCAGGCGCGTCCACCTTCGCCGCGCGTTCGCTGCGGGCGCGCGGCGGCAGGTATTTGTTGGTCGGCTTGTAGCCGAGCTCCGGCATCAGGTCGACGCCGCCGCGCTCCTCCACAAGCTGCGAGATGGCTGAGGCAGGATCGCCAAGATCGCCGAAATGCCGGGCGCTGGTCGGGCAGGCGGCGACGCAGGCCGGCACGCGGTCCTCCGTCGCTAGATTGTCGTTGTAGATGCGGTCGACGCAAAGCGTGCATTTCTTCATCACGCCGACATCCGTATCGAACTCGCGCGCGCCATAGGGGCAGGCCCAGCTGCACAATTTGCAGCCGATGCACTTGTCCTCGTCGACCAGCACGATGCCGTCGGAGGCGCGCTTGTAGGAGGCGCCCGTCGGGCAGACGGTGACGCAGGCCGGTTGCTCGCAGTGGAGACAAGAGCGCGGGAAGTTCACCGTGCGTCCGCCCAATTCCGTCGTGTGCTCATAGCTGTGCACGCGGTTGAACCAGACGCCGTCGGCATGCCCGCCATAGGGATCGATGTCGGTCAGCGGCGCCATGTGGCCGCCGGCGTTCCATTCCTTGCAGGCGGTGACGCAGGCCTGGCAGCCGACGCAGGTGTCGAGGTCGATGACGAGGCCAAGCTTCTTCTCGGTATGGGCGGGAAGGCAGGTCATTCGGCGGCTTCCCTCTTCATGCGGAACGCGGCGCCGAAGCGAAGCACGTCCGGCGAAGGCCCGACATTTGGCGGCTGCCGGAAACGCTCGAATTGCGGCTCGGTGAAGCCGGCCTCTTCCGCGGCGCATTTGACGATGCGCACGCGCACGTCGAACCATGCAGCCTGTCCGGTGACGGGATCGGAATTCGAATAGCGTTTGCCATTGCCGTCGGCCGGAGTCAGGTCGCCAATAATGTGGTTGAGCAGGAAGCCGCGATTGCTCTCTGCGGCGTCGTCTTTCAGGCCCCAACTGCCCCGCCGTTTGCCGATCGAGTTCCAGGTCCAGACTGTGTCCGGATTCACCCCGTCGATCAGCTTGATCTGCCCTTTCACCTTGCCGTTGATGCTCTCGATCCACACCCAGTCATCATCGGCCAGCCCAAGCCTCGCTGCGGTTTCACTGTGCACGAACAGCCGGTTCTGGCTGGTGATCTGCCTCAGCCACGCATTCTGCGAGCCCCAGGAATGGTACATATGCATCGGCCGCTGCGTCAGCGCATGCAGCGGATATTTTTGCAGATCGACGGCCTCGTCCTCGAAGGGCGCGTACCAGAAGGGCAGCGGGTCCATATAGGCTTCGATACGGCCGCGCTCGGCTTCTGGCGGTTGCGATTTCCCATGGCCGCGCGCGGCCAGCCGGAAGCGCTGCATCGGCTCTGAATAAAGCTGGAAAACGATCGGCTCCGCCTTGGCGATGAAGCCCATTTGGACTGCGAAGTCGAGATAGGCGCGGTTGCCCATCTTGTAGTAGCGCTGGTCGTCGGAAAAATCGTGGTGCCAGAAGCCGCCATTGTCGATGTAGCGCTGCAGCTGGTCCGGATTGACCTCGCCCTTGCCGTTCGAACGTCCATCCTTGCCGCGCCAGCCAGCGAGCGGGCCGATGCCGGGCGTACGCTCATGGTTGACGATGTAGTCGGCATAGTCGTGATATTTCGCCGAGCCGCCCTCATCGATGAAGCCGGGCAGGCCGAGCCGCGCGCCGAGCTCGATCAGCACCGACTGGAATGGCCGCACATCGCGATCCGGCTGCACCACGGGATGGCGGATGGCGTCGCCCGGCCCGTCCGCATGGCTGATCGGCCGGTCGAGCAGGCTGATGCAGTCGTGGCGCTCGAGATAGGTGGTGTCGGGCAGCACTAGGTCGGCGAACGGCACCGTCTCGGAATAATAGGCGTCGGAATAGATGATGAAAGGGATCTTGTATTCGCCCGACGCATCCTTGTCGGTCAGCATGGCAATGGTCTCGACGGTGTTCATCGAGGAATTCCACGCCATGTTCGACATGTACATCATCAGCGTGTCGATCTGATAAGGATCGCCGGCCCAGGCGTTGCGGATGACCGAGTGCATCAGGCCGTGCGCGGCCAAAGGCGCCTCCCAGGAATAGGCCTTGTCGATGCGGGTAGGGCGGCCGGCCCCGTCGACGAGCAGATCGTCCGGCCCTGAGACGAAACCGAGCGGCATGCCTTCCAGCGGCGTCATCGGCCGGACGTCTTTTCCAGCGGGCTTCGGTCCAGGTGGTGCGCAACGGGGGTAGGGCGGCTTGAAGCGGAAGCCGCCGGGCACATCCACCGTGCCCAGCAGCACCTGCAGCAGATGGATGGCGCGGCAGGTATGAAAACCGTTGGAATGGGCCGAGATGCCGCGCATGGCGTGCATCGAGACAGGCCGGCCCTTGATCGTCTCGTGGCGGCGGCCCGCCCAGTCGGTCCAGGCGACCGGCAGTTCGATCGCCTCTTCGAAGGCGACATGCGCCAGCTCCGCCGCGATCCGGCGGATCGCATCGGCGCCGACCCCGCAGCGCTCGGCGACCGCATCCGGCGAATAGCTCTCGTCCAGGTAGCGGTCGGCGATCAGCTGGAACGCCGGCACGCAGCGCCGGCCATTGACCGTGTAGCTGCCGGTCAGCGCCGGTTTGGCTTCCGGGTCGGTTGCGTTGGCAGGGGCCTTCGCCACCCTGTCCCAAGCCAGCAAATTGCCGGCGCCATCGCGCACGAACAGTCCGTCATCGGCGGCCCCAGGTTCTTGTACGACAAGCACGTGCGCGTTGGTGTAGCGCAGCAGATAATCGAGATCGACCCGGCCCGCTTTGAGCAATTCGTGGATGAGCGCAAGCACGAACAGGCCGTCCGTGCCTGGCCTGATGCCGATCCAGTCGTCGGCGATGGCGTTGTAGCCGGTGCGGCACGGGTTGACCGACACCACCTTCGCGCCGCGCGCCTTGAGCTTGCCGAGGCCGATCTTGATCGGGTTGGAATCATGATCCTCGGCGACGCCGAACAGCATGAAGTATTTCGTGTTGTCCCAATCGGGCTCGCCGAACTCCCAGAACGAGCCGCCGATCGTGTAGAGCCCGCCGGCCGCCATGTTGACCGAGCAGAAGCCGCCATGGGCGGCGAAATTCGGCGTGCCGAATTGGCTCGCCCACCAGCCGGTCAGCGACTGCGACTGGTCGCGCCCGGTAAAGAAGGCGAGCTTTTTCGGGTCGGTCCGGCGGATCGCTGAAAGTCGCTCGGTGGCGATGGCGAACGCCTCGCCCCATTCGATCTCGCGGAATTCGCCGGAGCCGCGCGGACCCTCGCGCAGCAATGGCTTTCTCAGCCGCGCCGGGCTGTAGTGCTGCATGATGCCGGCGCTGCCCTTGCCGCAGATCACGCCGCGGTTCACCGGGTGATCCTTGTTGCCGTTGATGTAGCGCACCTTGCCGTCCTTGATGTGGACGTCGATGCCGCAGCGGCAGGCGCACATGTAGCAGGTGGTCTTGGCGATACTGTCGGAGACGCTTGGCGAGGTGTCGACGCCATCGCGTTCATTAGGCGCGCGCGTATCGGCCAGTGGCCGCTGGGAGGGGGCGGAATTGGCGCCGCGCGGCGCAGCCGAGTTCATGATCCGCGAACGCCCTTGCCGCCCGCCATCCTGGCCTTCGTCTTCGGCCCCGGTCCGCGCATATAGTGAAGCTCGGGATGGTAGCGCTCGCCGGCCAACTGCCGCCTCAGCCGGCGGCTCCAATGCGCGAAAAGGGATTTGAAGCGCCCGATCATTTCCACCTTGGCGGGAAAGAAGCCAAATTATTCCAAGTTCGGACAAAAACTTAGAACAAAGCGATTGATCTGTCTAACAAGCGGCTCTTGTAATTCCGATCGATTTTGCTTCTTAGTTGGCCATGACCCTTGACCAGTTGCGCATATTCGTCGCCGTCGCCGAGCACGGCCACATGACCAAGGCGGCCGAGCTGCTCGGCATCTCGCAATCCGCCGCCTCGGCCGCCATCCGCGCGCTTGAAAGCCAGCATGGCGTGCGCCTGTTCAACCGGGTCGGGCGCAACATCGAGCTGGCGCAAACCGGTCATCGCTTCCTGCCCGAGGCCAAGGCGGTCCTGGAACGCGCGGCCGCCGCTCACAATGTGCTGGAACATGTCTCGCAGACTGTCACCGGCAGCCTGTCGATATCGGCGAGCCAGACCATTGCCAGCTACTGGCTGCCGCGGCGCCTGGCCTCCTTCCACGAGGCCTACCCGGCGGTGCGCCTCAGCGTCACCATCGGCAACACGAGGCAGGTGGAGACCAATGTGCTGGACGGCCGGGCCGATTTCGGCCTGGTCGAGGGCCGCACCGAGTCGGATATCCTGCGGCGCGCCACGGTCGACGAGGATCGCATGATGCTGGTGGTGGCGCACTCGCATCCCAAAATTCCGACGACACCGGCGGGAAACCTCGACATCAGGGCGTTGCGCTGGATCATCAGGGAGGGCGGGTCGGGCACGCGCGAGGCGCTGGAGGATTTTGCGAGGAGCGAAGGCGTCCCGCCGGCGGAGCTGCAGATCTTTCTCGTCCTGCCCAGCAACGAGGCCGTGCGCCAGGCGGTGGAGGCCGGCGCGGGCGCCGCCATCATCTCCGAGCTCGTCGTAGCGCGCTCCCTGGCGGAGGGCAGCCTGAGATCCGTGCCGGTCGATCTGCCGAAGCGCGATTTCGCCATGATCACCCATCGCGACCGGCAGGCGAGCCTCGCGCAGATGGCGCTGAAGGCGCATCTCACTGGCAAGACCGACGCCTCGCCGACCGGCAGAAGTTAAAGAAAAGAAGCTTCAGGCGAATTTCCGCTTGGCATCCAGCGCCAGGCCGAGGCCGACCGAGCCGAACATGTCGCCTTCGATGACGGAGGCCTGCGGCACCAGTGAGAGGATCTGCCGCTTTGCCAGCGGGATCGCCGTCGAACCGCCGGTCAGGAATACCGCGGTGATGGCGGAAGCAGGAACGCCGGCATCGGCGATCGTCTGCCTGACCGTCGCGGTAACCCGTTCGATGTCGCCACCGATCGTTTCTTCCAGGCCGGCGCGCGTGATCTCGGCCGCGAAGCGCGCGCCGGGTAGCGACACCTTCACCTCGGCCGAAGACTGGTCGGTGAGCGCAATCTTGGCCCGTTCGACAAGACCCGCCATCGCATGCCCGTAGCGGTGCTCGACGATGTGGATAAAACGGTCGACGAGGTCAGCCCGCTCGGCCTCGAAGCGGATCTGCCTCAGATCCGACATCGCCTTGGCGGTGTAGACGAGGTTGATGCGCTGCCAGGTCGCGAGGTCGATGAAATAGCTCGCCGGCAGGTTGCGCTTGCCGTCCTTGGTCGGCGTCAGATAGCCGAGCTCGGGCATGACATGGGCGATGCTGAGCAGCCGGTCGAAATCCGTGCCGCCTATATGGATGCCGCGATTGGCCAATATGTCGCCCTTGCGGTCGTCCGAGCGGGCGCGCTCCGGCGAGACGCGCACGACCGAGAAGTCGGAGGTGCCGCCGCCCATGTCGACGATCAGCGCCAGCTCTTCGCGGGCGACTTTCTGTTCGTAGTCGAGCGCCGCCGCAATCGGCTCGAACTGGAAGGCGATGTGCTTGAAGCCTTGCCCGCGCGCCGCCTTTTCAAGCTCGCTTTGCGCCTTCGCGTCGGCTTCGGCATCATCGTCGACGAATTGCACGGGCCGGCCGAGCACGACGCGCTCGACCGGGCCGCCGGCATCCTCTTCAAGCCGCTTCTTCAAATGGCTGATGAAGAAGCCGATGATGTCAACGAAACCGATCAGGCGCGCCTTGATGCGCGTCTTCTCGTTCGCCAGCGAGCTGCCGAGCACGCTTTTCAGCGAACGCATCAGCCGGCCCTCGACACTGTCGGTATAGTCGGCGATCGCGCGACGGCCGAAATAGGTATGGCCATCCTCGAAGTTGAAGAACACCGCGCTCGGCAAAGTGGGCTGTTCGCCCTCCAGCGTCACCAGTCGCGCCCGGCCGCTCCGGATCACGCCCACGGTGGAATTGGACGTGCCGAAATCGATGCCGCCGAATGCTGATTGCATCGCAGCCTCCTGTCATTGCTTCATGGCGGCAGGCAAACGCATCGACGCGCCGTCGCCCGGATAGCCGGACCGCTCTGCCGAAATTGAATGTGTGAGTGCTTGTCCCTAGGGTTGGGAGGCGGCGATTTATCGCAAAACCGGGAAAAGGAAAACCCCTCTTTTCACGGGAAATGGGTCTTCCCATTTTCCCGGCCGCATCAATCCTTGCGGAAGACGATGCGTCCGAGCCAGCCGGTCAGCATGGCAAGCGACACGGCGAACGCACCGTAGAGGAAGGAATAGTCGTGCGCGACGCGGAAGATCGACTGTTCGAAACCGGACTTGCGGATTTCGAGCTGGGCGGAGCTTTCCTTCACGAACATGCCGCTCTTGAACAGGAAGGCGCGCGCCTTGTGCGTGCCGACCGGAATGTTGGGCGCCAGCCGTACGGTGGCGCGGAACAGGCTCTGCGACAAGAACTGCACGCCGCCGACATTCTCGCTGTAGAGGCCGGTTGCCGTCTTGCGATCGCGCAGCGCCGCCGTGAACTCCTCGATGGTTGCCGGGCTGTCGGTCTCGTCGGCGGGCTTCATATAGAGGTTCTGTGAACCCAGAGAAAGCTGCTTGTACTTGTTCGGGTCGGCGATGTCCTGCAGCGGACGGGTCGTGGCGACGGAATAGGACACCGGCACGTTCTCGAACGTCTCCGATTCCAGGTTGATCCAGACGCCGAGCACCCTGTCCTTGCGGCGCACGACCACCGGTCGCGGCGGCCCCTCGAGCACGACGACGACATCGTAGCGTCCTTGCCGCGAGACCAGCGGATCGGGATTTTCGAGCGATCCGAAGATGGTGAGGTCGGCGCCCGAGAAGCCGGCGGTGATCGAGATCGCGTCGGTCGACAGGCCGATCTGGATGCCCTCGGCGGTCGGCGGCGTTTGCGCCATCGCCGGCAACAGCGCGAAGAACAGCGAAAGTGAAACGGTGCCTGCGAACGCTCTCAATCCTGCCATCAGCTCAGGCCCGCGGCGGAGAGCGAGTAGGGATTGGGCGGCGTCGCGAACAGATCGATGGCAAGGCGGATGGCAACCGCCAGCACCAGCAGCGCCAAAAGCGCCCGCAGCTGCTCGCCGCGCAGCCTTTGGCCGGCCTTGGCGCCATATTGCGCGCCGGCAACGCCGCCGGCCATCAAGAGGAAGGCGAGGATGACGTCTACGGTCTGGTTGGTAGTGGCATGGACCAGCGTGGTGTAGGCCGAGGTGAAGATGATCTGGAACAGCGAGGTGCCGATAACGACGTTGGTCGGCACCTTGAGCAGGTAGATCAGCGCCGGCACCATGATGAAGCCGCCGCCGACGCCCATGATCGACGACAGGAAGCCGATGGCGGCGCCTAGACCGAGCACCGGGATGACGCTGACGAACAGCTTCGAGGCGCGGAAGCGCATCTTGAACGGCAGCCGGTGGATCCAGTTGTGCTGACCGGATTTCTTCAGCACCGGAGCCGCGCCGCTGCGTGTGGCGCGCAGCGCATTCACGCTCTCGACCAGCATCAGTCCGCCGACGGTGCCGAGCAGCGCGACATAGAGCAGCGAGATGAACAGGTCCAACTGGCCGAGCCGGCGCAGCAGCGCAAAGACAAAGATGCCGGCGGTCGAGCCGACGATGCCGCCGGCCAGAAGCACGCCGCCAAGCTTGAAGTCGAGCGTGCCGCGCTTGAAGTGCGACAGCGCGCCGGAGAAGGAGGAGGCGATGACCTGGTTGGCCCCGGTGGCGACCGCGATCGCCGGCGGGATGTTGTAGAAGATCAAGAGCGGCGTGATGAGGAAGCCGCCGCCCACCCCGAACATGCCCGACAGGAAACCCACCGCCGCGCCCATCGCCAGGAGCACGAAGACGTTGACGGAAATTTCCGCGATCGGGAGATAGATGCCCACCCGTCTGTCTCGATCAGTTTGCCTCTCGGCGAATGCCGCCGTCCCCAGCAGTTTCGCACCGAAAAAAGCAGTTTCGCACCGAAAAGCCAATTTTTTCTTGCGCCGACGCGGCGGCGGGGTCAGACCCCGCCGCCGCGCCGAAACAAAAACCATCTCAATCAGTTAACAGGCAAATCTGTGGCAAGCCGTCGCGGAAGCGACGCGCCTACCGTTATTTGCGCGCCAGCAACGCCTTGACGAGCGGCGCATCGATCTCGCCGGTCGGCTTCATCTTGTTGTCGGTCTGGAAGGCCATGATGGCGCTCTTGGTCTTGTCGCCCATGACGCCGTCGGCTCCGCCGGCTTCATAGCCGTTCTTGTTGAGGATCAGCTGGATGTTCTTCACCGCCTTCTTCATGTCGATGCTGGCGGTGGTCTGCGGCGTGCTGTCCTGCCAGGTTTCCGGAATGTCGGAGGAGTTGGCGGCCGCGTCGAGGGGCTTGGCCTTCCACAGTTCCGTGGCGGCGCGGGCGCGCTCGAGCTGCTCGGGCCTGAGCGCATTGGCGATCTCGTCGCGCTTGGACGCGGCGTCCTTGTCTCCGGTCTTGGCGACAAGCGCGAACCATTTGTAGGATTCCTCCAGATTCTGCTTCATGCCGACGCCCTTGGCCGAAAGGATGCCGAGGTTGAACTGGCTGTCCTTGACGCCGAGATCGGCGGCCTCCTGGAACCAGTGCGCCGCCGATTCATTGTCGGTGACGCCGTCCGCCGCCATGGCGAACAGCACCGCCAGATTATGCATAGCGCTGGCGTTGCCCTGTTCCGCGGCGAGCTGGTAGTAGGTCTTGGCCTTCTTGATGTCGCGCGCGACGCCGATGCCCTTCTCGTAGAAATTGCCGATGCGGTATTCGGCCGGCGCGAAGCCCAGTTCGGCTGATTTCTCGTACCATTTGGCGGCCGCCGCCATGTCTTCCTTGACGCCGCGCGATTCAGCGTAGCGCGAACCGATCTCGAACAGCGCCTTGGCATCGCCGCCCGCGGCCGCGTCGCGCAGGGCGACCGGGCCGATGTCGGTCGGGATGTCGATCTTGGCGGCCGACATTGCGGGCTGGCCGCCGGCCGGCGGGACCGTGCCCGTGGTGTCGGCGGAGGTGGTTGCCGGCGTGTTGGCCGAAGAAGCGCCGGCTGCCGGAGCACCGGGCACTGGTGTGCTGGCCGCCGGCACGCCGGTCATGGGCTGCGCATCCGCATCCGTGTCCATCGCGGCTGGAGAGACGGGTTCGGACGGCATGGTCGACGCCATCGGGACCGGTGTCGGCTGGGCTGGCGCGGAGAGAGTCGTCGGGGCAGGCGCCGGTTCGGCCGGCGCCGCGGCTGCTGGCATTTCGGGGCCGGACGGCTGAGCGACGACCTGTGGCACCGGATCGTCCTTCGAGGGCTCGGCCCGCCTGACGGCGCGGGCCGGCGCGCCCTCGGGCTTCGCGGCGTCCGTGTCGGCCTTGGGCGCGCCGGCGGCATTGAGCGATGCGGTATCGACCGCCTGCGTGGACACGATCGGCGCCGCGTCGTTGCGGGCCACCGGCGCCGGGTCGGAGAAGAAGGCCTTGCCGAGCTGCAGGCCGGCCAGCGCCATCATGATTGCCGCGGCCGCCATCAGGATCGGCTTGCGCCGCGCCTTGAGCAGGTCGCCGATTCTGAGCGCCTTCACCGGGCCGGTCATCGTCGACTGCCGCTTCAGCGCGTCGGCTTCCGCGGCGGCGGCCTGCGCCGCCCGGCGGGCGGCCGCGATGAAATCGGATTTGGCGGCGTCGGTCTCGCTGCGCTTGGCCGGCTGGCCGCGCTCGTCGCGCACACGTTTCATGATGGCGTTGAGATCCGGCGCGCCGGAGCCCGGCTCCAGCGGCCGGTTGGCCGCTTTGGGATCGAGCGGTTCGTCGATGTCGACGGTCGGAGCGTCACCGGCGGGCGCCGAGCCGGCAAGCGGTGGCGTGTCCTCGTCCTTCTTGCCCTTGAAGGCCCGCGCCAGCCCGCCGAACAACGATTTCTTGCGGCCGGTTTTCTCGGGCTTCTCGCCGATCGCGTCCGATCCGAGCGCCGCCATGGCAGCGGCTGCCGCGGCTTCGGCGGGCGTGCGCGGGCCAGGTTCGTCACGCGCAGCAGGTTCGCTTCGCGTAACAGGTTCGCTTCGCGTAACCGGCTCGTTGCGCAGGATGGCGCCGGCGCGTGCGTCGAGATCGGCGATGTCCCCGACCAACGGCAGCGGCTGGTCGATATCCATCGACGGGGCATCCTGCACCGCGATCTTGCCGGTGCGAGCGGCTCGTCTGCCGCCCGGCTGCGCATCGACGAGTTCGCTCACCGCTTCGCTGTGGTCGTCCGCTTCCAGCGAGCCGAGCCGGTCGACGATCTTGAGCAGTGTGTCGTGGATGGCCTCGAAGGTTCGCGAATTGCGCTCGTCGGAACGGCGGGTGAGCGCTTCGAGCGTCTTCAGGTCCTGGGCAAGGCCGCCCACGGCGGCCGCGTTGGAAGCGGCCGTGCTGGAACCCGACTCTGCCAGCGACCTGACGGCGTTCTCTGCCGCCTCGCGCGC
Organism: Mesorhizobium captivum; assembly: GCF_033977165.1. NCBI lineage: Bacteria > Pseudomonadati > Pseudomonadota > Alphaproteobacteria > Hyphomicrobiales > Phyllobacteriaceae > Mesorhizobium > Mesorhizobium captivum. The sequence continues at coordinate 53,878 of NZ_JAVIJB010000036.1, read as the reverse complement.
GACGCTGAGGATGGAATCGCGCGTGCCGGCCAGCGACTTTTCGATCTCGTTGAGGCGCGGGCTGATGTCCTCGAAATCGGGCAGCGCAGCGCTCGGCTTCGAAAGATGCGCCGAAAGCGCGGTCACCTGCGATTCCAGGCTGCGAATCAGCGCCGGATCGATGCCGGCGACCTGCGCGGCGGATGATTCCAGCCGGCTGGAAATGTCTTCGAGCCGGCTTTCCAGGCCGCGGATCGCCATGTCGTTGGCGGCATCGGGCGCGCGCGTCTCGATGCGGTTGGCAAGCGCGGTGAAGCGGGCGTCGATCGCCTCCATGATGCCGGCGCCGTCATCCTGCTGCATGCGCTGGTCGAGCCTGTCGGCGACTTCGTCCAGCCGCCGCTCGAGGTCGCGGAACAGCATGTTGCCCTGCTCGATCGCATCGCCCTGCCGGCGCTCGAGCAGGCTGGACAGCGCGTCGAAGCGCTGCTCCAGGCCCTGGAAGATATGGTCGGTGTCGGGAATCGCCGGCGCGCGGTCTATTCTGTCGGTGATCAAAGCGATCTGCTTGCCCAGACGCTCCATCGCCTGCTCCGGCAGGTTGGCGCGTCCGGCGAGTTCATCCACCCGGCTGGACAGAAGGTTGAGACGGTCGATGACCTCAGCGGGCCGCGACTGCGCGACCTCCTCGATCTGCTGCGCCAGCGAAGCGATCCGCTTCTCGATCCGGCCGAAAGTTTCCGGGTCGAAGGCATTGGCCTGAGCGGCCACCGTCGAGGCGACGATGGCGCGCGAGATCTCGTCCAGCCGCTCGTCGATCATCGCAAGCGTCTCGCCGCCGCGCATCGTCTGCTGGCTGGCGAAACGGTCGACTGCGCCGGCAAGGGTGCGCACCTTTTCCTCCAGCGAAGCTAGCGATAGCGACTGCGGCAGATTGTTGACCGCGCTGCTGATCTGTTCGAGCCGGTCGGTGAGGCTCGAAAGGTTGGGACCCTCGGCGCGCTGGCGCTGGTCGGCGTCGACGCGATCCTCGAACGCGCTCCAGCGGCGGTCGAAGTCGTCCCAGCGCCGATCGGCGGCCCGCACACTTTGATCGACGGCCTGCACGCTTTCCTCGCGCGCCAGCGTGTCGAGCGCCGCCTTGACCTGCTCCAGTTCCAGTCGCAGCAGATTGACGCTGCGGTCGTCGCTCTTTTCGGCAAGCGTGTGGATGGCGCCGGAAAGCCGCTCGAACTCGAGGCCGAGCTCGGCGCTGCTCTTGTCGGCGGGGGAGCCATGCTGGCTGTTCGCCTGCATGGCACGGTCGATGTCCTTGCGCAGCGCGTCGAATTCGCGCTGCAGGCCGGCGGTCATCTGGTGGCGCAGCTCTTCACGCAGGCCGCGCAGTTCGACGGCGATCTTGCCGACCATCGCGACGCCGTCTTCCTGTCCGCGCACCCGGTCGATGTCGCGGGCGATAGCCTGATAATTGGGGCCGACGCCGGAAGGTGTTTGGTTTTGCGGTTCTCGATTTTGCAGCTCCCGATTTTGCGAACCCCGATTTTGCTCCCTCTGCGCGGCGTAGGGGTCCTCGTACCAGCGCGGCGAACCATAAGGTTGCGCGGCCGCGTAGCGCGGCTCGGCGGCCGGCCGCCGCGGATCGGGACGTTCGGGCATGTCGGTGCGGGTCCGTTCCAGCCGCTGCTCCAGCGTCTCGAGCGAGCGGTTCAGCTCCTCCAGCGAGGTGTGCGGCCGGCGTTGCCTGCCGGCGTTGAGTGTATCGAGATAAGACCGCTTGCTGTTCATCGATGCGCCCGTGTTCAGAATGACCGGCCGTGGCCGGTTTCCCAAAGTCCTGCCGGGAACGAAGACGGCCGCGCGGTTCTGCTGCGGAGGAAGACGGGCTTCCCGGGTTTTCACCCACGCTTCGAAGACCGTGAAAAATTCGCTACAGGATAAACACGGGTGACCGACATGCGCACATTTCGCCCAACGTGGTAAACAAGGCGTTAACCAAGCTTAAGAAGTCGCGCATAATCGTAAGCCTACCCTAGGTGGGCATCTGGGTGCGGCATAAAGTTCCGTTCCGACAACGCCCTTGCGTCAGGTGCCGGCTGTCGGTATAGAATTGACGTAAACGTAAAAGGTGCGAAGCCGTGCCTCTTGCGATTGATTTGTCGAAACCACGATTGGAAGCACGCCCCCGCTTCCACTCAGGCGATGCTTGGTCCGTGACCGCGACGCCATCAGGGGAAAGCCAGTGACCATGAAACTTGTTTCGCCCGGCGAAGCCGCGGCCAATAGCAATGACATTCCGGCCGAGGCCGGTGAGGAATTCGTCCGCATCGGCGAGATGGCCAAGAAATACGGCGTGACCTTGCGCACGCTGCGTTTCTATGAGGACAAGGGCCTGCTCAATCCGAAGCGCGACGGCTCGACCCGTCTTTATACGCGCCGCGACAAGGCCCGGCTGAAGCTGATCCTGCTCGGCCGCAAGGTCGGGTTCTCGCTGCGCGACGTCAAGCAGATGATGGACCTCTACGATCCGACCGGCTCCAACACCAAGCAGTTGCGGCTGGCGCTCGACAAGTCGGAGAAGCAGCTCGCCCGCCTGCAGAAGCAGCGGGCGCTGATCGAGGACGCCATCAACGAGCTGAGCAATTCGATGACGACCGTTCGCCGGATGCTCACCGAGCGGGCTGCGCCGCAGGCAAGCGCCGCCGGCTGATCGCCCTCGCGCTTCAGCAGCGACGACCCCGAAAACAGAGAGCTGCGTGGCCTTGGCCGCGCGGCTTTTTTGTTGCCTTGCGCTTTGTGTTCACCAAAATTTTTCCGACTGCGACAAGATTGACGTTTACGCAAACGTCAATTTTTGCTATCGGGGCCTCGACATTGGCTCGGCCTTCCATCCGGACCTGGATCGGGAACTTGCTGGCTGGCCAGGACCGCAAGGGTGGAGGAAGGCATGACGATCTACAGGGCGCCCGTCCAGGACACGCTGTTCGTGCTCAACGAGGTGCTTGGCTATCAGCGCTATTCCAATCTCCCAGGCTTCTCGGACGCCACGCCCGACGTCGTCGAGGCGATCCTCGCCGAAGGCGCGAAGCTTGCCGAGAACGTCATGCATCCGCTGAACCGCGTCGGCGACATGGAAGGCTGCGTGCGTCATGACGACGGCTCGGTGACCACGCCCAAGGGGTTCAAGGAGGCTTTCGACCAGTATCGCGAGGGCGGCTGGATGGGGTTGGCGGCGCCGGCCGAGTTCGGCGGCCAGGGCCTGCCTTACACCATCCACACCGCGGTCTCCGAATACATGGTCTCGGCCAACATGGCGCTGATGATGTACCCCGGCCTGACGCAGGGCGCGATCGCGGCCATCGTCACCCACGGCACGGAGGAGCAGAAGGCCACCTGGCTGCCCAGGCTGATCGAGGGCACCTGGACCGGCACTATGAACCTCACCGAGCCGCATTGCGGCACGGACCTTGGCCTGCTGCGCACCAAGGCGGTGCCCAACGGCGACGGCACCTTCAAGATTTCCGGCCAAAAGATTTTCATCTCCGCCGGCGAGCACGACATGGCGGACAACATCGTCCATCTGGTGCTGGCCCGCGCCGAGGGGGCGCCGGAAGGCGTGAAGGGCATTTCGCTGTTCATCGTGCCGAAGCTCAAGCTCGATGGCTCGGGCAACGTCGGCGAGCGCAACGCGCTCTCCTGCGGCTCGATCGAGGAGAAGATGGGCATCCACGGCAACTCGACCTGCGTGATGAATTATGACGAGGCCGAAGGTACGCTGCTCGGCGAGCTGAACGGCGGCCTGAAGGCCATGTTCACGATGATGAACGAGGCCCGCTTGGGCGTCGGCCTGCAAGGGCTTTCGGTCTCCGAGATCGCCTATCAGAACGCCGCCGCCTATGCCAAGGATCGTCTCCAGGGGCGGTCGCTGTCCGGCGTCAAAGCGCCTGACAAGAAGGCCGACCCGATCATCGTCCATCCCGACATCCGCCGCTCGCTGATGACCATGAAGGCGTTCAACGAGGGTGGCCGCGCGCTGGCGCTGTGGACGGCGATCAAGTCGGACGTCGCGCACCGCGCGGGCGATGACAAGGACCGCCAGGCGGCCGACGACTACACCGGACTGATGACGCCGGTGGTCAAGGGCGTGCTGACCGACAAGGGCTTTGATCACGCGGTGATGGCGCAGCAGGTTTTCGGCGGCCATGGCTATATCGAAGAGCATGGCATGAGCCAGTTCGTGCGCGATGCCCGCATCGCCATGATCTATGAGGGCGCCAACGGCATCCAGGCGCTCGATCTCGTCGGGCGCAAGCTGGCGCAAAATGGCGGCCGCGCGGTGCAGGCTTTCTTCAAGGAAGTCGGCGAGTTCTGCGAGGAGAACCGCGCCGACGAGAAGATGGCGCCCTTCACCAAAGCGCTGAAGAAGGGTCTCAACGACCTGCAGGCGGCGACGATGTGGCTGATGCAGAACGCCATGGCCAAGCCCGACAATGCAGGCGCCGCCTCGACCGACTACATGCATCTCTTCGGCCTGGTCGCGCTTGGCTACATGTGGGGCCAGATGGCCAAGGCCGCCCGCATGAAGCTCGCGGAAGGCGCCAATGGGGCCGCGTCGTTCTATGACAACAAGCTGGTGACGGCCCGCTTCTTCATGGAGCGGATCATGCCGGAGACGGCGACGCGCCTCGCGCGGATTTCCAGTGGCGCGGATACGCTAATGGCGCTGCCGGCGGAAGCGTTCTAGAAATGCTCGGCGTCCCCCTCCCCCTCGAGGGGAGGGTGGCCCGAAGGGCCGGGAGGGGTCGCCCGCGACGAACTCGACGCCAACTCCGACGACGTGCCTTGTGAGGAGAAGAGCATGACCAACCCAGCCGACATCCTTGGTCTCCCAAAACCCGCCTGGGCGGCGGACGAGGTCGGCATGCTCTACGACATGGCGACCCGCTTCATGGCGGAAGAGATCGCGCCGCGCTACGACGAGTTCGAGAAGAACGAGATGGTCGACCGCGAGAGCTGGCTCGAGGCCGGAGCCGCCGGCCTGCTCTGCGCCTCCATGCCGGAAAAATACGGCGGCTCGGGCGGCACCTTCGCGCATGAGAGCGCCATCATCGAGGCGATCGGCCACGTCGGCGTCGACGGTTTCGGCATCGGCCTGCACAATTCGATCGTCGCACCTTACATCCTGCATTACGGCTCCGAGGAGCAGAAAGAGAAGTGGCTGCCGAAGCTGGCGACCGGCGAACTGATCGGCGCCATCGCCATGACCGAGCCTGGCGCCGGCTCCGACCTGCAGGGCGTCAAGACCCGCGCCGAAAAGGACGGCAACCACTACCGGATCAACGGCTCCAAGACCTTCATCACCAACGGCCAACTCGCCAATTTGATCATCGTCGTCACCAAGACCGATCCGGAAAAGGGCGCCAAGGGCACCTCGCTGATCGTCGTCGAGACCGACGAGGTCGAAGGTTTTGAGCGCGGCCGCAACCTCGACAAGATCGGGCTCAAGGCCAACGACACGTCCGAGCTGTTCTTCAACGACGTGCGCGTGCCGACCTCGAACCTGCTCGGCCACGAGGAGGGCAAGGGCTTCGTCCAACTGATGCAGCAATTGCCGCAGGAGCGGCTGCAGATCGGCACGGGCGCCATTGCCATGATCGAGCGGGCGCTGGCGATCACCATCGACTATGTCAAGGAACGCAAGGCCTTCGGCAAGGCGATCATCGATTTCCAGAACACCCAGTTCAAGCTTGCCGAGCTCAAGACCGAGGCCACGATCGGCCGCGTCTTCTACAATGACTGCGTTGCCCGCCATATCGCCGGAGGCCTCGACCCGGTCACCGCCTCGATGGCCAAATACTGGCTGTCCGATCTGCAGGGCAAAGTCGTCGACGAATGCCTTCAACTGCATGGCGGCTATGGCTACATGAATGAATATCCGATCGCCCGCATGTATCGCGACGCCCGCGTCCAGCGCATCTACGGCGGCACCAACGAGATCATGAAATTGCTGATCGGGCGCTCTCTCTGAGCGTCGTGGCCGGCAAACCCAAGGAGCAGAAAAATGGCCGAAGCTTACGTCTATGACGCCGTGCGCACGCCGCGCGGCAGGGGCAAGAAGGATGGCTCGCTGCATGAGGTGCCGGCGGTGCGGCTCGCGGCAAAGACGCTTGAGGCGCTGCGCGACCGCAACGCGCTCGACACCGGCAATGTCGACGACATCATCTTCGGCTGCGTCGATCCGGTCGGCGAGGCGGGATCGGTCATCCCGCGCGCTGCCGCCTTCGAGGCCGGCTACGACACCAAGGCGCCCGGCATGCAGATTTCGCGCTTCTGCGCTTCGGGCCTCGACGCCATCAATTTCGGCGCCGCCAAGATCGCGCAAGGCGCGGACGAGATCGTCATTGCCGGCGGCGTCGAATCCATGTCGCGTGTCGGCATGGGCATGTCCGGCGGCTCCTGGTTCATGGATCCGTCGGTCGGCCTGCCCGGCTGGTTCGTGCCGCAGGGCATTTCGGCCGACCTGATCGCCACGAAATACGGCTTCAGCCGCGACGACGTCGATGCCTATGCGGTCGAGAGCCAGAAACGCGCCGCCAAGGCCTGGGAAGAGGGCCGCTTCAAGAATTCGGTGATCCCGATCAAGGACCAGAACGGCCTCACCATCCTCGACCGTGACGAGCATATGCGGCCCACGACCGACATGCAGTCGCTCGCCTCGCTCAATCCGTCCTTCGTCATGCCGGGCGAGATGGGGGGCTTCGACGCGGTCGCCGTGCAGAAGCATCCGGAAGTCGAGGAAGTGAACCATGTCCACCACGCCGGCAATTCCTCCGGCATCGTCGATGGCGCTGCCGCCGTGCTGCTCGGCTCGAAGAAGGCTGGCAAGGCGATGGGCCTCAAGCCCCGCGCCCGCATCCGCGCTTTCGCCAATATCGGCTCCGAGCCGGTGCTGATGCTGACCGGCCCGGTCGATGTGACCGAGAAGCTTTTGAAGCGCGCCAAGATGAAGCTCTCCGACATCGACGTGTTCGAGCTCAACGAGGCGTTCGCTTCCGTTGTGCTGCGCTATATGCAAGCCTTCGACATCCCGCACGACCAGATCAACATCAATGGCGGCGCGATCGCCATGGGCCATCCGCTCGGCGCCACCGGCGCCATGATCTTCGGCACGGTGCTGGACGAACTGGAACGTCGCGATATGAACACCGCGCTGGTCACGCTCTGCATCGGCGCCGGCATGGGCACCGCCACCATCATCGAACGCGTCTGACGGGGAGAGAACGATGAGCTACACCAATTTCACTCTCGACACCGACGCCGACGGCATTGTGCTCATCACCTGGGACATGCCGGACCGCTCGATGAACGTGTTCACCGAAGAGGCGATGCGCGAGCTTAACACCATTGTCGATCATGTGGCCGGCGACGCCGCCGTCAAGGGCGCGGTGATCACCTCGGGCAAGGACAGCTTCTCCGGCGGGGCCGACATCACCATGCTGCAGAAGATGCTCGCCACCTTTGCCGTCGAAAAGGAGAAGGACCTCGAGAAGGCGACCAGGGCGCTGTTCGACAATGCCGGCTATATGACCGGTCTGTTTCGCAAGATCGAGACTTGCGGCAAGCCATGGGTGTCGGCAATCAACGGCACCTGCATGGGCGGCGCCTTCGAGATGTCGCTCGCCTGCCACGGCCGCGTCGCCGCCGATTCCGACAAGGTGAAGATGGCGCTTCCCGAAGTGAAGATCGGCATCTTCCCAGGCGCCGGCGGCACCCAGCGCGTGCCGCGGCTGACCGACCAGCAGCAGGCGCTGCAGATGCTGACCTCCGGCCAGAATCTCACGCCGCAGAAGGCAAAGTCGATGGGCCTGATCCACGAGATCGCTGAGCCGAAAAAGCTCGTCGAAGCCGCAAAGGCGATGATCAGGAACGGCCTGAAGCCGGTGGCGCCCTGGGACGAGAAGGGCTTCAGGCTGCCCGGCGGCCCGATCTATTCGGCGGCCGGCGCCAATCTCTGGCCGCCGGCCATCGCCATCCTGCGCCGCGAGACCTACGGCAACTATCCGGCCGCGGCCGCGATCCTGAAATGCGTCTATGAAGGCCTGCTTGTGCCCTTCGACACGGCGCTCAGGATCGAGCAGCGCTACTTCACCGAGATCATGCAGACCAAGGAAGCGGCGGCGATGATCCGCTCGCTCTTCGTGTCGCTGCAGGAACTGAACAAGGGCGCACGCCGCCCGGCCGGCGTGCCGGACACCAAGTTCAAGAAGATCGGCATCCTCGGCGCCGGCTTCATGGGCGCCGGCATAGCCTATGTCACGGCCAAGGCCGGCATTCCGGTGGTGCTGCTCGACCGCGACATGGAATCGGCCGAGAAGGGCAAGGCGCATTCCGACAGCCTGATGGCGGACCAAGTGAAGAAGGGTCGCGCCAAGCCCGAGGAGAAGGACAAGCTTTTGTCGCTGATCACGCCGACGGCCGACTATGCCGACCTTGCCGGCTGCGACCTCGTCGTCGAGGCGGTGTTCGAGGATTCAGGCGTCAAGAAGCTCGCCACCGAAAAGGCCGAAGCGGTGTTGAAGTCCTCGGCGATCTTCGCCTCGAACACTTCGACCATCCCGATCACGTCGCTGGCGAAGAATTCGGCGCGACCGAAGAATTTTGTCGGCATCCACTTCTTCTCGCCGGTCGACAGGATGATGCTGGTCGAGATCATCCTCGGCAAGAAGACAGGCGACAAGGCGCTGGCCACGGCGATCGACTTCGTGCGTGCCATCAAGAAGACGCCGATCGTCGTCAACGACACGCGCGGCTTCTACGTCAATCGCTGCGTGCTCCGCTACATGTCGGAAGCCTACAAGATGGTGATCGAAGGCGTCCCCGCGGCGATGATCGAGAACGCCGCCAGGGCCGCCGGCATGCCGGTCGGGCCGCTGGCGCTGACCGACGAGACGGCGATCGATCTTGCCCAGAAGATCATGAAGCAGACCATCAAGGATCTCGGCGAAAAAGCCGTCGATCCGAAGCAGATGGCGCTGATCAACACCATGGTCGACACGCATGGCCGCTTCGGCCGCAAGAACGGCAAGGGCTTCTACGACTACCCCGCCAAGCCGGCGAAGAAGAAGCTGTGGCCGGGCCTCAAGGATCTTTATCCGCAGCTGAAGCCCGAGAAGGTCGACTATGAGGAGCTCAAGGAGCGGCTGCTGGTCACCATCGCGCTCGAGGCGGTTCGCGTCATGGAAGAGGGCATCGTCACCGATCCGCGCGAGGCCGATGTCGGCTCGATCCTCGCCTTCGGCTTCGCTCCCTTCACCGGCGGCGCGCTTTCCTACATCGACGGCATCGGCGCCAAGCGTTTCGTCAAGATCGCCAAGGGCCTGCAGAAGAAATACGGGGCCGAGTTCAAGGCGCCCAAGCTTTTGCTCGACATGGCCGAGAAGGGCGAGACCTTCTACCAGCGTTTCGACCCCTACCAGAAGGGCGAGGTGAAGAAGGCCGCCTGACGAACATGCGCAAAAGTGTTACCGCGTCCTTTGCGCGCCCAATGGGACGCGCGGCGCCGTAATGTATGTCTGGGGGCGCCTCGCGCGCATGATGGCCACGGCGTCCAGCCGTGGCCCTTACGTCGTCGGCGATCAGAGTCGGCTGGGCTTTCGCTGCCTGCCGACCGACATCGATTTCAACAGCCATCTCAACAATGCGCGCTACATGATGTTGGCCGATCTTGGCCGCATCGATGTCTTTCTCCGCGTCGGTCTCGTCGCGCTCGCGCGTAAAAACGGCTGGGCGCCGATGATCGGCGGGCTGCAATCGGCCTATGTGCGCAAGATCAGGCTGTGGCGCCACTTCGAGGTGGTGTCGTCGATCGAGACCTGGGAAGGCACTTCAGTCATCGGCAAGCACCGCTTCGTCCTCGACAATGGTGAGGCGGCCGCGCTGATCCTGACCACGGGCGGGGTCTATGACCGTCGCGGCCGCCGCTTTCTCGAGATCGGCGAGGTTGTCGCAGCGCTCGGCCATTCCGCGCAACCGCGCCCGCCGACCGAAGCCGAGCGGGCGTTCATGATCTCGCACCGGAACCTGCGCGAGCAGGCCAAAGGGGCCTTATTGTCGGCAATTCGGCGCTTCGCCGGTGGACATCGAGGCGATCACACGCTAGACAACGTTGAGGCATTTTTTCCTGTTTTCGAAGGAGAGCGGACTTGCTCTCACACGATCGCGTCTGGGCCGCAATCGACGCTCTCGCCGAGCGCTATTCGCTCTCGGCCTCCGGTCTCGCCAGGCGCGCGGGCCTCGATTCGACCGCCTTCAACAAGTCGAAACGTCTCTCCTCCGACGGCCGCCCGCGCTGGCCCTCGACCGAATCCCTGGCCAAGATCATCGAGGCCACCGGCGCTTCGCTGGAGGAATTCACCGTGCTGGTCGAAGGTCGCGCAAGCCCTGTCGCGCCGCAGTCGCGCATGGCAGTGCCGTTGCTCGGCTTCGCCCAAGCCGGCGCCGGCGGCTTCTTCGACGATGCCGGCTATCCCTCGGGGCAGGGCTGGGATCTGGTGGAGCTTCCGGCGCGGGCGGCGGAAACCTCCTATGCGCTGAAGGTCCAGGGCGATTCCATGCTGCCGCTCTACCGCAATGGCGACGTGCTGATCGTCGAGCCGGGCGCGCCGACGCGCAAAGGCGACCGCGTCGTCGTCAAGACCGCCGCCGGCGAGGTCATGGCCAAGGTGCTCGAACGGCAGACCGCCAAGTCGATCGTGCTGGTCTCGCTCAATCCCGCTCACCCGGACCGCGACATCCCGATGCGCGATGTCGAATGGGTGGCGCGGATCGTCTGGGCAAGCCAGTAGGTCCGGGCCGGTGCGGGTCCTCCATGTTGCCCTCGCGGTTCTGGCGGTTCCGGCAATGGCGGCGCTGGTTATTGCCGGAGGCCGCTCGCTGAAAGACAGCGAAAGCGTCGTGGCGGTCGATGAGATCGATCCGGCCGATACGCTTCCAGGGCAAGGCACCGACGCGGTGCCCCAGGAACCGGCGACCGAGGAACCGGCGACCTCCGCCATTCTGGCGCCGGCCGCTCCGCAGCCGCCCAAGCCGGCGGCCGCCCATTCGCGGGCGATCGATCCCGAGGTGATGGCGCCGCCCGAAATGCTTGACGAGACGCTCGAACGTGTCGAGCCGCGGGCGCCGCTCAGCGATCTGGCGCTGGCCGGTCCGCCCAAGCCGCCCAAGCTGAAAATGCCGGACGACTGGAATGGCACCAAGCTGTTCCAGCCGGTTGCCACCGCCGCCGGCCTGATCGAGGCAAAGGGCTACGCTGTCGCCATCACCGGCATTGACGTCGTCAAAGCGGACGAAACCTGCAGCGACGAAGGCAAGTCCTGGGCTTGCGGCGCGCGCGCCAGAACAGCGTTCCGCGCCTTCCTGCGCGGGCGCACGGTGGTCTGCACCGTGCCGCCGGAGGGCAGCCGCGATACAATTTCGGCCGAATGCCGCGTCGGCAACAAGGATATCGGCGAGTGGCTGGTGGAAAACGGCTGGGCGCGCGCCGCGCAAGGCAGCCCCTATGCCGAGGCGGGCGACAAGGCGCGCGCGGCCAGGAAAGGCATCTTCGGCGCGGGGCCAAGTCTTGGCGGCCTGCCGGCGTTGCCGGCCGCCACTGGCCCGGCGCCCGCCGCGCCGACCTCTATCCTGCCGGCGGACGACGGCGCGGTTACGCCGCCAGTTGACCAGCCAGCGCCCGCTCAATGAGCGCGCGCGTCTCTGTGATGCCGTAAAGTGCGGCGAAGGACCCGAAGCGCGGCCCGCGTTCCTGCCCGATCAGCACCTGGTAGATCATCTGGAAGAAGGCGACCGACACGCCGGGGCCGCCTTCCGGGCTCTGCTTGGAATGGTCCTGATAGCGCTCGATCCGCCGCGCGACGTTGAGCGCGGCATTCTGGATCGCTTCCCCGTCCGCGCCCTGCGGCAGGGCGCCAAGCGCCTCGGAAAGCTTCGCCAGCGCCTCCCGTTCCACCGTGTCGGGTGCGCGATAAACCTTGGTCGGCTTCACGAAGTCGTCGAAATAGCGGATCGCGTAGCCGGTCAGCCGGTCGAGTTCCGGATGCGTCTTCGGCGTCACGCCCGGCGCATGCCGCGAGATGAAGCCCCACAGCACCGCCTTGTCATGCGCGTTGGAAGCGCTGACCAGGTTGAGCAGCAGCGCGAACGGCACCGGCAGGTCGATCGCCGGCGGGTTGCCGTCATGCATGTGCCAGACGGGGTTGCCGAGCCGCTCCTTCCAGTCCTGCCGCGGATAGGCGGAGAGGAAGGCATAATATTCGTCGACCGCCTTCGGGATGACGTCAAAGTAGAGCTTCTTGGCCTGCCGCGGCCGCTGGTACATGTAGAGGCCGAGGCTCTCGGTCGGCGCATAGGTCAGCCACTCGTCGATGGTGAGCCCGTTGCCCTTCGACTTCGAGATCTTCTGGCCGTTCTCGTCGAGGAACAGCTCGTAGACGAAATGCTCCGGGGCGCGGCCGCCGAGGATGTTGCAGATGCGGTCGTAGATCGCCGCATTGGTCTGGTGGTCCTTGCCGAACATCTCGAAATCGACGCCGAGCGCTGCCCAGCGCATGCCGAAATCCGGCTTCCACTGCAGCTTCACCTTGCCGCCGGTGACCGGCAGCGTGGTCTCGGTGCCTTCGTCGTCGAAGGTGATGGTGCCGGCCTTGGCGTCGACATGCTTCATCGGCACGTAGAGCACGCGGCCACTTTTCGGCGAGATCGGCAGGAACGGGCTGTAGGTCGCCTGGCGCTCCGGCCCGAGTGTCGGCAGCATCACCGCCATGATCTCGTCATAGCGCTCGGCGGCGCGCAGCAGCACCTCGTCGAAGCGGCCTTCCTTGTAGTACTGCGTCGCGCTGGCGAACTCGTAGTCGAAGCCGAACGTGTCGAGGAAGCGGCAGAGCATCGCGTTGTTGTGGTCGGCGAAGCTCGCATAGTCGCCGCCAAAGGGATTGGGTACCGCCGTGAGCGGCTTGTGCAGATAAGGCTCCAGCGCTGCGCGATCCGGCACATTGTCGGGAATCTTGCGCATGCCGTCCATGTCGTCGGAAAAGCAGATGAGCTTGGTCTTGACCTTGTCCCCGGTCAGCACCCGGAAGGCGTGCCGCACCATCGTGGTGCGCGCCACCTCGCCGAAGGTGCCGATATGCGGCAGGCCGGACGGGCCGTAGCCGGTTTCGAACAGGATGGTCTCGGGGAAGTCCTTGTCCTTGTAGCGGGCAATGATCTTCTTGGCTTCCTCGAACGGCCACGCCTTGCTCTCGGCGGCCGCCGCAAGCATCTCGGGATTGAGATCGATGATGTTTGATCCCGTCATGTCAAAGTTCCAGTCATGTGCCGGCTTTCGCCGCTGGTAAGATTTTTCAACCGGTCTCTAGGCGCGACCGGCCGGAGCGTCAACGATTTGCGGCGGTTTTCCTTGCGGTGCTACAATGGCGTTCTTACGTTGGCGCCATACTATCAAGGAGTTTTGAATGCCTTTGACGCCGCACGAAGCCCTGATCCATCTGATGGTCATCACCTCGGCTTCCGACCGCGACATGACCGATGTCGAACTGGCGCGGATCGGCGACGTCGTCCGCTCGTGGCCGGTGTTCGTTGACTTCAACCAGGACAGGCTGGTTGCGGTGGCTCAAGCCTGCCAGAAGGCGCTGCATGAGAAGGACGGACTGGAGGGTGTGCTCGCCGGCGCTGCGGAAGCGCTGCCCGAGCGGCTGCGCGACACGGCTTATGCGGCCGCTTTCGAGGTCGCCGCCGTCGATCTCGAAATGCGCATGGAGGAGGTGCGGGTGTTGCAGCTCATCCGCCTCAAGCTCGATCTGGACACGCTGACCGTCGCCGCGATCGCTCGCGCCGCCAAGGCGCGTCTGCGCACGCTGACCTGACATTGGCGTGGACCGAGGACAGTTCTCAGAAGAAGCTCACCGGGAAATAGCGCAGGTAGAACTCGGCGAAGGTTCCCTTGATCGAGATTTCCTGCAGCGCGTAGTCGAAGGCGGCCGCCAGCGCCGGATCGCCGGCCCTGGTGGCGATCGCCATGCCCGAGCCCAGATATTCCGGTGCCAGATACGGGCCGCCGGCAAAGCGGCAGCACCCGGCGGCGTCGGAACCGCCAAGCCAAAACGAAAACCGCATGCCGTCGCCGAAGGCGACATCGATCTTGCCGGCCTTGAGGTCGGCATAGAGGTTCTCAGGCTTGTCGAAGGGCACCACCTGCACCGTGCTGAAATAGTCACGCAGCATCTTCTCATGCGCCGAGCCGGCGATGACGCCGACCCGCTTGCTGCGCAGCTTGTCGAGGATCGGCTCGGTGAAGGCCTTGGCCTTCGGCATAATGAAGCGCGCCGGGAACTGCAGGTAGGAACGCGAGAAGGCGTATTTCTCGCGGCTTTCCGGAGTTGCCGCGATGCCGGCGATGATCGCCTCGCCTTCCCCCTTCTGCAACGCGGCGTCGAGCTCGTTCCAGGGCAAGGCCTGGATCTGGCATTTCTCGACGATGCCGAGCTCCGCGCAGATCGCCCTTGCCAAGTCGATGTGGAAACCCGACAACCGGCCTGAGCCGTCGAGGAAATTGAAGGGTGGAAAATCGGTGGTGGTGAGGAATCGCAACCGTGGCAGCGCCGAAAGATCGGGTTTGGGCAGCCGCTCCTTGGCATCCCACAGCACCGGAACCTGCGGCTCCGCGGCCTGAGTCGCGCCGGCAAGCGGCAGCGCCCCGATCAGCGCCGACAGCAGGATCAGAAATATCCACCGGAAAGTCACGATAAGGCTCCGCCCAGTCATGTTCTTGGCTTTTCGTATGAAAACGGAGCGGGCACAATTGTTTTTGATTTCAAACTCGGGAATTCGGCGTATGGTTTAGCATGTTTGCAAGTGGCAGCGCGCGCCGGCAACGGGGGAGATCACCGGCGCGTCGAGGGAGCTTGCAGCCCGGGGGTTGATGGCGAAGGGTGGTTCGGGCATCTAGCGTCGGTGATGAAAGCAGAAAGCAACATGGGGTAGATGTTGCGATGAGCATGTTCGATAGAACTCTGGAATATATAGACCAACTGCAGCACGCCAGCACGGCGGCGGCGGTGTGCGAGCGCCTGCTCGGCGTCACCTCGAATTTCGGCCTGACGGCGCTGATGGCTGGAACCGTGCCGCAGCCCGGCACCCCGCGCGGCCAGCAGAAGGACCACGTCCTGCTCTGCGACTGGCCGGGCGAGTGGCTGGAGCGCTACGTGGCGCGCAACTACGTCGACCATGATCCGGTTGTCAGCCACATGAAGCAATTGCAGGCTCCGTTCCAGTGGCGGGAAGCCTCGCAGGCCATCGTCATCGACAAGAGCAGCGACGAGGTCATGGGCGATGCCCGCGAGTTCAAGCTCCGCGACGGCCTCGCCTTCCCGCTGGTCACGCTCGACGGTCAGATCGTCATGGTTTCGCTGGGCGGCGAATCCGTCGAGTTGTCGGAGGCCGAGTTTGGGATGGTTTCGCTGGCGTCCACCTACGCCATCGGACGCGCCATGCAGCTTCACACGATGGCCGGCAAGGTCATCGATCACATAGAATTGACGCCGCGTGAGCGCGAATGCCTGCAATGGGCGGCCGTCGGCAAGTCCGAGTGGGAGATTTCGCAGATTCTCGGCATCTCGGAGCACACCTCCGAGAAACACCTTCTCAACGCCAAGAGCAAACTGGGCGCCGCCAACCGCGTGCAGGCAGTCGCCGAGGCGATTAGGCGCGGCTATATTAGCTAGGTCGGCCGGTAACGACCCAGAAATTGTCGCCTACGCATTCGCGTAATATTTTAGGCAAAGGCCGACCGTGTCCTCCGCTTAAGAAAGGGCTAATACTTTCTTAACGCCAAAGCAAACTGGCCGCCGTCAACTGCGTGCAGACGGTCGCGGAGGCGAATAGGCGCGGCTATATTAGCGAGGTCGGTCGGTGCCGACCTAGAAATTCTTGCCTACGCGATCGCGTAATATTTTCGGGAAAGCCCGGCCGTATCTTCCTCTTAAGCCCAGGAGACGGCTAATGCTTTTTTCCCTCACCACTCAGGAATTGATGGAACGCCCCGACCTTTGGGAAGCGGTCCATCGCCTGCGCTACAAAATCTTCGTCGAGGAGATGGGATGGGCCGATCTCGATCGCCCGGACGGGCTCGAGATCGATCAGTTCGACCATGATGAGGCCGAACATCACCTCGTCATCCGCAACGGCGAGCTCGCCGGCTACCAGCGCATGCTGCCGACGACACGGGCGCACCTTCTGACCGACGTCCTGTCGGATCTCTACGAAGGGACGCCCCCTTCGGGGCCCCATGTCTGGGAGCTGACCCGCTATGCTGTGGCGCCGGGCTTTCGCGACGGCAAGCGCGGCGTTTCGACGGTCGGCACCGAATTGATCGCCGGCTTCGTCGAATGGGGCCTCAAGCGCGACGTCAACCAGGTCATCATCGAGTTCGAACCGATGTGGGTGCTGCGCGCGCTGCAGCTGCACTTCCTGGCGACGCCGCTCGGCTACCAGCGCACCTATGGCAACCAGCAGGTCGTGGCGACGCTGCTCACCTTCACCGAGCATACGCTTGAGGTGGTGCGCCAGCGCCGCAGCCACTTCCTGCCGGTGCTTAACCGGGGCTATCCCGGACAACTCGGCCTGAGGCAGGCTTCGTGATGGAGGTGGTCATGAGCTTCCATCCCGAACCGGAACTGCACGGCCACACTCTGGTCGTCACCGTATCTTCGCATGACGGCCGGCCGGTGCTGGACAGGCATGCCTACGCGAGCCTCGCCAGGACCTTCCACGAGGCCGCCGTCAATGACGACGTCCGCGTGGTCGTGCTGCGCGGCCTTGCCGGCTGCTTCTGCCTCGGCGGTGACTTTTCGGAGTTCCTCGACGCCACCAAGCACCAGCAGCTGATCGCCGCCGTCACCGACATGTTCCGCATGCTGGCGACCTTCCCCAAGCCGGTCCTAGCCTGCGTGGACGGGGACGCAGTCGGTGTCGGCTGCACGATCCTGTTCCACTGCGACATGGTGATTGCCTCGAGAGGGAGCACCTTCAGGGTGCCGTTCGTCGATTTCGGCCTCGTGCCGGACGCGGCGACCAGCATCCTGGCGCCCCAGAAGCTCGGCTATGCCGGTGCCTTCCGCTTCTTCTGCCTGGGCGACACACTCGGCGTCGACGACGCCAAGGCGCTCGGCCTGGTCGGCGAGATCGTGGAAGGCAGCGCCGAGGAGACGGCCTTGGCGCGGGCAAGGCAGCTCGCCAAGAAGCCGGTTGCAGCGCTGTTGCAGACACGCGGTCTGCTCAAAGGCGATACGGACGTTCTGTGCGACCGCATCGACCATGAGATATCGCTGTTCCAGCAGGCGCTCCAGGACGACGCCACGCTGAAGCGGCTGCAGCGGATCGCCCGCCTGGCCGCCTAAGCATTCTCGTAAAGCCTCAGCGCCGCGCACCCGAAAGATGCGCGGCGCTGTAACGTTGGACGCCGGTCCGCGGGCTCCTGGAAAATCTATTTCTCCAGGAACGACGGTCCTTCGCCGACGATTTTCTTGTCTTCCTTGCCGATAGTGTCGAGATTGCGCTCGTCATAAGGCAGCGACAACAGGATCCGCTGGATGACGGCGAGCCGCGCCCGGCGCTTATCGTTGGCGCGCACGATGATCCAGGGCGCGAATTCCTTGTGGGTGCGCTCGACCATCAGGTCGCGCGCCCTGGTGTAGTCGTCCCACTTGTTGATACCCGCAATGTCGATCGGCGAGAACTTCCAGTTCTTCAATGGCGACCAGCGGCGGTCGTGGAAGCGTTCGAGCTGCGTCTCGCGGCCTATGTTCAGCCAGAATTTGAAGAAATGGATGCCCTCGTTGCAGATCATGCGCTCGAAATGCGGTGTCTCGTCGAGGAATTTCTCGTGCTGCTCCGGCGTGCAGAACCCCATGACCGGCTCGACTCCGGCCCGGTTGTACCAGGAGCGGTCGAAGGTGACGAACTCGCCCGAAGTCGGGAAATGGTCGACATAGCGCTGAAAGTACCATTGCCCAAGCTCCGTCGGCGTCGGCTTGGTCAGCGCCACATTGCGCGCCGTGCGCGGATTCATGTACTGCCGCAGTACGAAGATCGTGCCGCCCTTGCCCGCCGCGTCCCGCCCCTCGAACAACGCCATCACCCGCTTGCCGGTCGCCTGCAGCCAGGCCTGCGCCTTGACCAGCTCTATCTGCAGGCGCTCGAGTTCCTTGTCGTAGTCTTCGCTTTTCATCTTCTTGTCGTACGGATAGCCGCCGGCGGTCAGCTTGTTGTCCTCGATCCAGTCCGGAAGCGCCGGGTTGTCGATGTCGAACTCGCGTTCCTTGCCGCCGATCCTGATCCTGATCGGTCCAGCGGCGGGCGCCGCTTCGGCTTCTTCCTTGGCATTTTTCATCGAAGCGAACCCTTTCCAGCTTGCGGACTCATGCTATGGAGCCTCCACGACGCCCGCGTCCGTCCGGGCGTGGGGGCGTCGTAGCACTTTGATTTTGCGCATGAACATTCCAGAAAATCGATTCCGATTTTTGCGGGGTCATGCGCCGGTCCGGTCGGGCGAACTTTCACCGGCGGAGATACGGGGCAGCGCATGGTCGACACGGGTGCAGAGCGAAGAGGCGCGATGGAAGCCGTCGCTGCCCGGCTGCGGCGCAGCCGCTGGTTGCTGGCCGCGGCCATCGTTGCGGTCCTCTCCGTCTACGCTTTCGGCGGCATCTCGATCTATGTGCCGTTGCTGGCCCTGGTCTTGCTGGTCGCGGCGGCAATGTTGCCGGCCGATGTCGAACGCCAGTCCGCCGATGACGCGGCGGCGATCGAGGCCGGCGGGCTGCAGCGGCTCTCCGGCGAATATCTTGCCGCGGCCGTTGCCGACCCGCTGATCATCTTCGACCGCGCGGCAACAATCGTCCACGCCAACGCGGCCGCCTTTGCCGCCTTCGGCGGGCTGGCGCCCGGCATGTCGCTGTCGCTCAAATTCCGTGCGCCCGAAATGCAGGCCCTGCTTGACGGCATCGTCTCGGGGACCATGGCCTCCGATGTCGTCGATTATACCGAGAAGCTGCCGGTCGAGCGCACATACCGGGTGAGCGCATCCTCGGTCGGCCATGCCACCGATCTCTACGTTCTGGTGTTCAAGGATCAGAGCGAGGCGCGCCGCATCGACCGCATGCGCGCCGACTTCATCGCCAATGCCAGCCACGAGTTGCGCACTCCGCTCGCCTCGATCGCCGGCTTCATCGAGACATTGCGCGGCCCGGCGCGCGGCGATCCGGCGGCACGCGACCAGTTCCTGCAGATCATGCAGAACCAGACGGGCCGCATGGCGCGTTTGATCGACGACCTGCTGTCGCTGTCGCGGCTGGAGATGAAACCCTATCTCGGGCCGGGGACCGAGGTCGATCTTCGCCAGACCATCGAGAGCGTCATCGATTCGCTTGGCCCGCTGGCCAGCGAAAACGGCCTCGTCATCGAGCGGGATTTCGTCGATGGCCCGCTTTCCGTGCCCGGCGACCGTGACGAGCTCTTCCAGGTTTTCGAGAATCTCCTGGAGAACGCCTGCAAATACGGTCAGTCGGGCGGGCATGTTACCGTGTCCATCGCCCGCAGCGAGGATGGCCAGAATGCAGGCATCGACGTCACCATAAGAGACTATGGCCCTGGCATTGCCGAGGAACACATCCCTCGTATCACCGAGCGTTTCTACCGCGTCGATGTCGAGAGCAGCCGCGCCCAGAAGGGCACCGGTCTTGGCCTTTCGATCGTCAAGCATATATTGACCCGTCATAACGCAAGGCTGTCGATCAAGTCGGAAGTCGGCAAGGGCGCGGCGTTCACGGTTCATTTGCCGGCTCGCTGATCCTATACTGGTTGCCAACCGGCAATTTCGTCTTTCTGTCATCCGGTTCGCGTATCAGCGACAGATTGAGGGAACGCACCAGCCGGCAGAACCGGGAAGGCATATCCATGCAATCCGTTCATACGATCAGTGCCTATGATGAAGAACTGAAATTCCTGTCGAAGCGCATCGCTGCGATGGGTGGGCATGCCGAGCGCATGGTCGAGCAGGCGATCGCGGCGTTGGTCAACGCCGACCCAGGCCTCGCCCAGAAAGTGATCCAGGACGATCTCATCCTGGACGAGGGGCAGCGCGAGATCGACGACAAGGCAATCATCATCATCGCCAGGCGGCAGCCGATGGCGACGGATCTGCGCGAGATCGTCGGCGCCATCCGCATCTCCGCCGACATCGAGCGCGTCGGCGATCTCGGCAAGAACGTCGCCAAGCGCGTCGCGGCGGTCATCGACGGCCGCCAGCCGAACAGCCTGTTCCGGGGCCTCGAGGCGCTGGCCAACCTGGCGCTGACGCAGCTCAAGGAAGTGCTTGATATCTATGCGTCGCGCTCGGTCGAGAAGATCGGGTTCGTGCGCGACCGCGACGACCAGATCGACGCCATGTACACCTCGCTGTTTCGCGAGCTTCTGACCTATATGATGGAAGATCCGCGCAACATAACGCCCTGTACGCATCTGCTCTTCTGCGCCAAGAACATCGAGCGGATCGGCGATCACGCCACCAACATCGCCGAAACCATCTACTACATCGTCACCGGCGACCAGATGCCGGCCGATCGGCCGAAGGGCGACAAGACCGACCAGGTGGTGTCCCCGGGGACGATATCGGCTAAGTGAACAGCTAGCCTCTCGAACGGCTTTCTAATTTAGGCTAAGCTCCTCCAAATGCAGCGATTTTGTCAGTCGCTGTCTCGGGAGGTTTGCGATGGAACAAGTTCGAAACCTGACCCCGGTCCCGCAGCCGACATCCGGCATCATTGCGTCCAGCGTCTATTCCGCCGGCAAGCGGGTCGCCGACATCTCGGTCGAAGAGGCTGGCGAATGGGCGACAAGGCCCGGCCATGTCGTCTGGATCGGCCTGCTCGAGCCTGACCGCAACCTGTTGCTCAGGGTGCAGGCGCAGTTTCACCTGCACGATCTGGCGATCGAGGACGCCGAGCATCCGCATCAGCGGCCGAAGATCGAGCAATATGGCGATGCCCTGTTCATCGTCGCCCGCACCGCCCAGCTGATCGATGGCCGCGTCACCTTCGGCGAGACGCATCTCTTCGTCGGCACCGGCTATATCGTCAGCGTCCGGCACGGCCCGTCGACCTCCTATGCCGCGGTGCGCCAGCACTGGGAAAGCTGCCCCTCGTCGCTCGCCAAGGGCGAGGATTTCGTCCTCTATGCCATTCTCGATTTCATCGTCGACAACTACATGCCGGTGCTCGAGCAGATCGAGGACGAGGTCGAGCAGATCGAAGACAAGGTGCTGCTGAAGCCGATGACCGGCGCCGACATCGAACGGCTCTACATGCTGCGCCGCGATCTGCTGAGGCTGCGCAACGCGGCGCTGCCGCTGGTCGAGGTCTGCCGGCGGCTGACCAGCGCCGAGCTGCCGCAGATCCACGGCGCCATGCACCCGCTGTTCCGCGACGTGACCGATCACATCCGCACCGTGCAGGAAAAGATCGACAGCCTGCGCGAGGTCCTGGCCTTCGCCTTCGAAGCCAGTCTTCTGGTCGGACAAAGCCAGGAAACGGCGATTTCCAAGAAACTCGCCTCATGGGCCGCCATCCTGGCGGTGCCGACCGCCTTCGCCGGCATCTACGGCATGAACTTCACCGACATGCCTGAACTGAAGATGGAATATGGCTATCCGGCCGTGCTGGTGGCGATCGCGCTAATCTGCGTGTTTCTGTATTGGCGGTTCAAGAAGAATGGATGGCTGTGAAAAAAGCGAATAGCAAATAGGGAGTAGCCAATAGGGACAAAAGAAGCTTGTGCCGGACTTGGATGCCGACACTGTTCTATTCGCTATTCGCTATTCGCTATTCGCTATTCGCTATTCGCTATTCGCTATTCGCTATTCGCTATTCGCTATCAGCGAGCGCGGCGTCTTTCCGCCGCCGGCTGGAACGCGACGCGGGAATGATATTTGCAGTATGGCCCGGTTTCGGCGGCGTCGTTGCCGCAGAAGCTGAAGTCCTCCGACAGCGGATCGCCGTTCGGCCATTTGCAGGTGCGCTCGGTCAGTTCGACGAGCTGCAGGTGCCGCGAGATCGGCACGACGACATTCTCGACCGGGCGGATATAGTGGCGCGCCACCGGCTCTGCGTCGAACTGCACCTGCAGCGCGGTCGCGCCGATGGAGGCTGTCACATGGCGTGCGGGACTTGCGGCGCGTGCCACCGATTTCTGCATAGAAGCTCCTTGTGTCGCTTTCTTCTGGCGCGCCGGCGCCGCGGTCGCGCGGCCGCGGCCCGAGAGTTTTAGGCGATGCACCTTGCCGATGACGGCGTTGCGGCTCACTCCGCCGAGCTGTGCGGCGATCTGGCTAGCGCTGAGGCCCTCCGACCACAATTTCCTGAGAAGTTCGACTCGCTCGTCAGTCCAGTTCATGAGACCGCGCTCCTGCTGAGGCGTACGGCAGTCGGAATCCTTTCCCGCCCCGGCTCTCGCCGGGCAAACAACACCACATATACCGGGTGATTAGATCCGCCGCACGAAATCTAGTTATTTCTCAACTACAAATACCTTATGCGCTGACTCGGTGACAAGAGTCCCCAGGGCAACACGATTCGGTTTTTTGGGTTTTCCCCAACTTGCCTGACAGCTCATGAGCCGGCGTGCCGTCGGAGCCTTGCCGCGCGCTTCTGCGCGACGTTTTCGTTGACTTCATGGCCGAAAAACATGATAAGCCGCAAAGGCCGCCGCATTGGCGGCTTTTTTGATTTCCGGTTCCGGAGACGCATATAATGAGCGGTTCGGCGCTTTACGAGACCTTTGCCCGCGCACCCCTGGCTTTCGATCACGGGGAGGGGACCTGGCTGGTCACCGACAAGGGCGAGCGATATCTCGATTTCGCCGGCGGCATCGCCGTGAACTCGCTGGGCCACAGCCATCCGCATCTGGTGGCGGCGCTCACCGGGCAGGCCGCAAAGCTGTGGCATGTCTCCAACCTCTACGAGATTCCCGAGCAGCGCCGGCTGGGCGAGCGGCTGGTCGAGGCGACTTTTGCCGACAAGGTGTTCTTCACCAATTCCGGCGCCGAGGCGCTGGAATGCGCCATTAAGACGGCGCGTCGCTACCAGTTCGTCAAGGGCCACCCCGAGCGCTTCCGCATCATCACCTTCGAGGGCGCGTTCCACGGCCGCACGCTGGCCACGATCGCCGCCGGCGGCCAGTACAAATATCTCGAAGGCTTCGGGCCCAAGGTCGAGGGCTTCGACCAGGTCGCGTTCGACGACATCGACGCCGCCGAAAAGGCGATCACGCCCGAGACCGCGGCGATCCTGATCGAGCCGGTGCAGGGCGAAGGCGGCATCCGCCCGGTGCCGACGCAGTCGCTGAAGCGCCTGCGCCAGCTCTGCGACAAGCACGGACCGCTTCTGATCTTCGACGAGGTCCAGTGCGGCATCGGCCGCACCGGCAAGCTCTTCGCGCATGAATGGGCCGGCGTGACGCCTGACCTGATGGCGATCGCCAAGGGCATCGGCGGCGGCTTCCCGATGGGTGCCTGCCTTGCAACCGACGACGCCGCGACCGGCATGACGGCGGGCGTGCACGGCACCACCTTCGGCGGCAATCCGCTGGCGATGGCGGTGGGCAATGCGGTGCTCGACGTCGTGCTGGCCGACGGCTTCCTCGAGGATGTGCAGCGCAAGGCGCTTCTCCTGAAGCAGGGCCTTGCGGCGGTCGCCGATGAATTCCCCGAGATCATCGACGGCATCCGGGGAACCGGCCTGATGCTTGGCCTGAAATGCGTCATGCCCAACAACAAGGTGAACATGGCGCTGCGCGACCAGCACCTGCTGGCGGTGCCGGCCGGCGACAATGTCATTCGTCTCTTGCCGCCGCTTACCGTCACAGACGCGGAGATCGGCGAGGCGCTGAAGCGCATCCGCTCGGGCGCCAAGGGCCTGACCGACGCGATTGCGGCCGAAGCCGCGAAATAATTCTGGAATCCTGCCGATGAACGTTCGCCACTTTACCGATCTGTCAGCCGTTTCCGCAGGCGATCTGCGCATCATGCTGGACGATGCGGTGGCGCGAAAGACCAGGCTCAAGGCCGGCGAGCGTTCGAGGCCGCTCGAAGGCAAGGTGCTGGCGATGATCTTCGACAAGCCGTCGACGCGCACGCGCGTGTCCTTCGATGTCGGCATGCGCCAACTCGGTGGCGAGACCATCATGCTGACCGGCACCGAGATGCAGCTCGGCCGTTCCGAAACCATCGCCGACACCGCCAAGGTTTTGTCCCGCTATGTCGACGCCATCATGATCCGCACCACCTCGCATGACCGGCTGCTGGAACTCACCGAGAATGCGACCGTGCCGGTCATCAACGGGCTGACCGACGATACCCATCCCTGCCAGCTCATGGCCGATATCATGACCTTCGAGGAGCATCGCGGTCCGGTGGCGGGCAAGACCTTCGCCTGGACCGGCGACGGCAACAATGTGCTGCACTCGCTGCTCGAAGCCTCGGCACGGTTCCGCTTCAATCTCAATGTCGCGGTGCCGGAGGGCAGCGAGCCGTTCGAGAAATATGTCGACTGGTCGAAGGCCAATGGCGGCAAAGTCAGGTTCGCCCGCTCGGCCGAGGAGGCGGTCGACCAGGCCGATTGCGTCGTCACCGACAGCTGGGTGTCGATGGGCCAGGAGCATCGCGCTCGCGGTCACAACGTCTTCCTGCCCTACCAGGTCAATGCAGCGCTTATGGCCAAAGCGAAGTCCGACGCGCTCTTCATGCACTGCCTGCCGGCGCATCGCGGCGAGGAGGTCACCGACGAGGTCATCGACGGACCGCATTCGGTGGTGTTCGACGAGGCCGAGAACCGGCTACACGCCCAGAAGGCGGTGCTGGCCTGGTGCCTGGGCGCTTGATCGAGGCCGACTTGATCCGCGGATGCGTGATGCCTATTTGCGGGCCATCACGCAAATCGAACGCGCTTTGCCCCATGCCGCCTGGAAAGCGGGGTGGACGCGCCCCGGAGCTTTGTCATGTTGGAAATCCGTCCGTTGGCTGAACATCAACCCAAACTCGGTGAATTCGGCTTCGCCGGCGACGACCATGTCGTGCCTTACGAGGTGGCGCCGCTCGACGTGCGCGGCCGCACCGTGCAACTCGGGCCGATGCTCGACGCCATCCTCAGCCGCCACGACTATCCCGAACCGGTAGCGCGCCTACTGGCGGAAGCCTGCGTGCTGACCGTGCTGCTCGGCACGTCGCTGAAGTTCGAGGGCAAGTTCATCCTGCAGACGCGCACCGATGGGCCAGTCGACATGCTGGTGGCGGATTTCGCCACGCCGCATGCGCTGCGCGCCTATGCGCGCTTCGATGCCGACCGGTTGCAGGCGCTGGTTGCCGCCGGCGAGACCTCGCAGCAGAAACTGCTCGGCACCGGCGTGCTGGCGCTGACCATCGACCAGGGCGCGCGCACCCAGCGCTATCAGGGGATCGTCCAGCTCGACGGCACGTCGCTGGAAGAGGCCGCGCGCACCTATTTTCGCCAGTCCGAGCAGATCCCGACCGATCTCAAGATGTCGGTCGCCAAACTGGTGACGCCGGGCCCCGGCGGCGCCCGCGAGCAATGGCGCGCCGGCGGCATCCTTGCGCAGTTCCTGCCGCAGGCGCCGGAGCGCATGCGCGTGCCCGATATTTCCGGCGGCGACGGCGATCCGCGCGACGTGGCGCACGAGCCGGCCGACAATTCCTGGCGGGAACTTCTGGCGCTGCTCGGCACCATTGAGCCGACCGAGCTCATCGATCCGACGGTGGGCGCCGAGCGGCTGCTCTACCGGCTGTTCCACGAGCACGGCGTGCGCGTCTTCCGTAGCGTGCCCGTCGCCGACCAGTGCTCCTGCTCGCGCGACAAGATCCGCGGCATCCTCGAAGGCTTTTCGGCCGACGAGATCAAGGACTCGACCGAGGACGGCGGCATCCATGTCGCCTGCGAATTCTGCTCGACGCAGTACGACTTCGACCCGGCTGAATTCGCGGCGGAATAAGCCCTTACCTTCTCCCCGTTTCACGGGGAGAAGGTGCCCGAAGGACGGATGAGGGGCGGCGCCTGCGTTGGCCATACAAGCGCCCCTCGCTCCGTCCGAAAGAAAATCTCAAAAGCTTGGCGCTGCCGGGCACTTCTCCCCGTATAGTGACGGGGAGAAAAACGCTCTCGCCGGCAGTTAATTCACCGTTCGCCTCGTCCCCGGCATGTCGAGCGAGAAGGCGGGGATGGCGACATCGAACGTCTCGCCGCGCCCGTTGCGCATCGTGTAATGGCCGACCATGATGCCTGATGGCGTCGAGAGCGGGCATCCCGACGTGTACTGGTAGCTGTCGCCGGGGTTGAGCTCCGGCTGGTCGCCGACGACGCCCGCGCCGCGCACTTCCTCGACGCGGCCGCGCCCGTCGGTGATGTGCCAGTAGCGCGACATAAGCTGCACGAACTCGTCCGACCGGTTGTCGATCGTCACCTGGTAGCCCCACACATAGCGGTTCTCGGACGGATCGGAACGATCCTCCAGATAGAACGGCCTGACCTGCACTTCGATGTTGCGCGTCACGGCGCGATACATGGGCCACTCCGGTTTGCCGGCGAAGGGAACGTTTGTCGCGCTTCGTGGTTATTAGGTGAGGCGCCATCCTGCCAGTTTCTAGCGCACGTGCCGAAAAACAATGTCATTTAAGTGACACATGACAATGTTGGTGTGCACAAACCATGCCGGGCGACTCGGGCGCTCTGTCGACTGATTGAAACGGCCGCGGGCGGCTTTTCCGGAGTGACCAGATCTCGATGGAACTGACTCTCGCAGCCGCCTTTGCATCGTCAGCCCTTCTTCTTTCCAATTTCGCCAGCATCATGCTCGCATCGTCGCGGCTGAAGGCGTGTCGCATCATTCCTCCGCCCGCGGAGAAGCAGCCACCGGTCTCCATCATCGTGCCGTCGCGCGGCGTCGAGCCGTTCGCCGAGGAGACGCTTAATCGCGCCTTCTCGCTCGACTGGCCGCGCTATGAGCTGATCTTCTGCGTTGCCGGCGCCGAAGACCCCGTGGTCAAGCTGATCAATGCCGCGATCGCGCGCTTCCCCAAGGTTCCGGCGCGGCTGCTCGTCGGCGACGACAGGATCAGCGCCAATCCCAAGCTCAACAATTGCGTGAAGGGCTGGCAGGCGGTGCGGCACGACTGGGTGATCCTTGCCGATTCCAACGTGCTGATGCCCAAGGATTATGTCCAGCATCTGATGGCGGCCTGGCGGCCGGATACCGGCCTCGTCTGCTCGACGCCGATCGGCTCGCGGCCGGATGGGTTTTGGGCCGAAGTCGAATGCGCCTTCCTCAACACGCTGCAGGCGCGCTGGCAATATACGGGCGAAGCGCTCGGCCTTGGCTTCGCCCAAGGCAAGAGCATGTTGTGGAACAAGCCGATGCTCGACGCGAACGGTGGCATCCAGGCTTTAGCCGCCGAGATCGCCGAGGACGCGGCCGCCACCAAGCTGGTCAACGGCTTGGGACTGCGCGTCAATCTCGTCGCGTCGCCCTTCGAACAGCCGCTCGGCCAGCGCACGTTCGCCGAAATCTGGTCGCGTCAGGCGCGCTGGGCGCGGCTGCGCCGCGTCACTTTCCCGCTGTTTTTTGCCCCCGAAATCCTGACCGGCGTGGTTATGCCGCTGATTTTCGCGCTGATAGCGGCGGCAAGCGCCGGCGTCAGCCTCCCCACCACGGCGCTGTGTGTGCTGGCGATCGCTTATGTGCCGGAATGCCTGCTCGCCTGGTCGAAGGGCTGGTATCTGTCGCCGCGCAGCGTGACCGCCATGATCGTGCGCGACGCGATGCTTCCCGCCGTCTGGGTGCGCGGCTGGCTCAGCGGCGCGGTCGAATGGCGCGGCAACGCCATGACCATCCACACCAAGGCATTGACCGAGCTGGAAGAGATTGCCTGAGCCTCGCTCAGGCGCTCTCTCGATCGGCCTGGGGCGGCTACTTCGCCGCTTTCAGCGCTTCGTCGATATCGGCCAGCAGATCGTCGGCGTCCTCAAGCCCGACAGACAGACGCAGTGTTCCCGGGCCGATGCCGAGCTCGGCGCGCGCCTCGTCGCTGAGGTTCTTGTGCGTCGTCGTCGCCGGATGGGTGATCAGGCTCTTGGCATCACCGAGATTGTTGGAAATCAGCACGATGTCGAGCGCGTTCTGGAAGGCGAAGGCCGCCTGCTTGCCGCCCTTGACGTCGAGGCAGATCAGCGTCGAGCCGCCCGACATCTGCTTCTTTACGATATCGGCCTGCGGATGGTCGGCCCGGCCCGGATAGATGAGGCGGGCGATCTCCGGCCGTCCGGCCAGGAAGTCGGCGATCTTGCCGGCGCTTTCCGTCTGCTGGCGCACGCGCAGCGGCAGCGTCTCAAGCCCTTTGAGCAGCGTCCAGGCGTTGAATGGCGACAGGCTCGGGCCTGTATGGCGGAAATAGTCGTGCAGGTTCTCGTCGATCCACTTCTTGTCCGACAGGATGACGCCCCCGAGGCAGCGGCCCTGTCCGTCGATATGCTTGGTCGCCGAATAGACCACGACATGGGCGCCAAGCTGCAGCGGCTTCTGCTGCAGCGGCGTGGCAAACACATTGTCGACGATCACGCGTGCGCCGATCGATTGGGCTAAAGCGGCGACAGCGGTGATGTCGACCACTTCCAGCGTCGGATTGGTCGGGCTTTCCAGGAAGAACAGCTTGGTGTTCGGCTTGACCGCCTTTTCCCAATTAGCGATGTCAGTGCCGTCGATCAGCGTCGCCTCGATGCCGTAGCGCGGCGCCAACGTCTCGACCACCCAGCGGCAGGAGCCGAACAGCGCCCGCGCCGCAACGATGTGGTCGCCGGCCTTGACGCTGCAGAGCAGTGCAGCGCTGACCGCCGCCATGCCGGAAGCGGTGGCGCGCGCGTCTTCCGCGCCTTCGAGCGCGCACATGCGCTTCTCGAACATGTCGACGGTCGGATTGGCGTAGCGCGAATAGATGAAGCCCGGCTCCTCGCCCTTGAAGCGGGCTTCCGCGGCTTGCGCCGTTTCGTAGACATAGCCCTGGGTGAGATACATCGCCTCGGCGGTCTCGCCGAAACCGGAACGCAGCGTTCCGCCATGCACGAGTGCCGTCTGATGCTTCCAGTTACGCGTCTTGGTCATCGCCCTGCTTCCAAACACAAAAAAACCGGCCGCGATGTCGCAACCGGTCCATAAGGCCTTGCGGCCAGCGGTCCTTTAGCGACTTGTTTAACGTGGCTGCAAGCCGACCGGCCAAATCACCACGGGATAACGACCCTTTAGACCTGCACTGCGCTTGCGTCAATTGCCCGCTTGATTAAGAGGTTTGTACCAGGCAGGAGCCTGCACCCATGCGCTTGCCCGGCCTTAGAGCAATTCCCGGAAAAGTGTGAAACGGTTTTCCGTCCGGAATTGCGTCAAAACAAAGAGGTAGAGCGGTTCGCCGTTTCCATAAAACGGTGAATTGCTCTAGCGGAGCCAGACCTTGCGGCAGACAGGCATTCTTCCGGATCAGGACATCGCGGCGCTGTTTGAGGCGAATGCGCTGAAATCGCCGCGCGCGCTCGACACCAACCAGATCCAGCCGGCCAGTCTCGATCTGAGACTCGGCGACAAGGCTTTTCGCGTGCGCGCTTCCTTCCTGCCCGGTCCGGATCACCTGGTGGCCGACAAGCTCGACCGGCTGAAGCTGCACGAGATCAGCCTTGCCGAGGGCGCGGTACTGGAAACGGGCTGTGTCTACATCGTACCGCTGCTCGAGAGCCTGGCGTTGCCGGCAGAAGTGTCGGCATCGGCCAATCCGAAGAGCTCGACCGGGCGGCTGGACATTTTCACGCGCGTCATGACCGACCGCGGCCATGAGTTCGACAAGATCGCCGCCGGCTATCATGGCCCACTCTACCTCGAGGTCAGCCCGCGCACCTTCCCGATCGTCGTGCGCGCCGGCTCGCGGCTGTCGCAGATACGCTTCCGCACCGGCAACGCGCTGCTGTCGGAGAACGAGCTGCGCGATCTCCATCGCGCCGAGATGCTGGTCGCCACCGAGCCTCCCAACATCTCCGGCGGCGGCATCGCGCTCTCCATCGATCTCGACGGCGACAAGGACGGCCTGGTCGGCTATCGCGGCAAGCACCATACCGGCTTGGTCGACGTCGACAAGCGCGCCGCGCAGGACGTCGTCGACTTCTGGGAGCCGCTCTACAAGAGCGGTGCCGGCGAGCTCGTGCTCGACCCGGACGAATTCTACATCCTGGTCTCGCGCGAAGCCGTGCACGTGCCGCCGCTCTATGCCGCCGAGATGACGCCCTTCGACCCGCTGGTCGGCGAGTTCCGCGTCCACTATGCCGGCTTCTTCGACCCGGGCTTCGGTCACTCCGCCGCCGGCGGCAGCGGCAGCCGCGCCGTGCTCGAAGTGCGCAGCCACGAGGTGCCCTTCATCCTCGATCACGGCCAGATCGTCGGCCGCCTGGTCTACGAGCATATGCTCAAGCGCCCGCAGGCGCTCTATGGCAGCGACCTCGGCTCCAACTATCAGGCGCAGGGGCTCAAGCTCTCCAAGCATTTCCGCGCCGCGCGCTGATCCATCGTCAACGCCAAACTCTGCTTGCCCAGTCCCCGCGCGCCATGCTTGGCTGCGGTTCACTGGTCGAGAACCTGACTGAGGGAGACAAAAATGCAGAAATCCAGATGGATCATATCGGCAGCGGCGGCCGCTGCAATGCTGGCGCTCGGCGCCGGTTCCGCGATCGCGGCGGAAAAGATCAAGATCGGCACCGAGGGCGCCTATCCGCCCTTCAACACCATCACGCCGGACGGCAAGGTCGAGGGCTTCGACATCGACATCGCCAATGCGCTCTGCGCCCAGATGAAGCTCGAATGCGAGATCGTCACCCAAGACTGGGACGGCATCATTCCGGCCCTTCAGGCCAAGAAGTTTGACGCCATCATCGCCTCGATGAGCATCACCGAGGAGCGCAAGAAGCAGGTCGCCTTCACCCACAAATACTACACCACGCCGCTTTCGCTGGTCGCGCTCAAGGACAGCGACATCGCGTCCACCGAGCCGGCGGCGCTTGCCGGCAAGACCGTCGGCGCCCAGGCCTCGACCACCCAGGCCAACTACGCGCAGGACGTCTACGCCAAGGCCGGCGCCGAGGCGAAGCTTTATCCGACCCAGGAAGAGGCGGTCACCGATCTCCTCAACGGCCGTCTCGACGCCGTGATCTCGGACAAGTTCGTGCTGGTGGACTGGATGAAGAAGGCGAGCGACGGCTGCTGCAAGCTGGTCGGCGACATCAAGGGCACCGAGACCGAGGCCGGCATCGCCGTGCGCCTGGAGGACACCGCGCTGCGCGACAGGCTGAACGCGGCCATCGACGCCATCGTCGCCGACGGCACCTACAAAAAGATCCAGGCGAAGTATTTCGACTTCGATATTTATTGAGGTTGGTTTGGCCTTTGGTCAGCCGCGAAACAGCGCTTGTTTCGCGGCGCCGAGGCACGCATTGAAGCTGCCGATAAAAAGCAGCTCGCGTCCAGACAGCCGCGTTTTACCCCTGATCGTCCACACACCCAAGGACATAGGCGCGAGCGGAGTCAATGCGGCAAGGCTTGGGTCTGTCGTTCAGCGCGGGGCTGCGAAGTTGTGAAATCCGTAGATCGGCATTTCGCATCAGGAAGCTGGTTTGAGTTCGTGAATATCCGGTGCCCAGCAGTCGGCTGGTCATCAGGGTGCGCGCCTCGCCATAGGAGGTCTTGCTGCATTGTGCGGCGCCATAGGCCGCGGATGACCAGCAAGCGATCAACAGCGCGATGCCCAGATTTCCGGCGCTTGGCGGAATATAGTTCATTGACCCGGCTCCGAGTTGTTCGCGAGATCAAAGCGCCTTCACCGCCACCTTGACCGGCTTTTCGATTTCCAGCGGGTTGCGCAGCGGCAGGCCGAAATCCTTCGCCTCGATCTCGAACACGTCGCCGGCTTCTGTCCTGACGCCGTCGGCGAAGGACAGCGTCGCCGTGCCGAACATATGCACATGCACGTCGCCGGGCTGACGGAAGGCCGAGTACTTGAAGTGGTGATGCTCGAGATTGGCGATGGTGTGCGACATGTTCGCTTCGCCCGACAGGAACGGCTTTTCCCAAAGCAGCTTGCCGTCACGCAGGATGCGTGAAGAGCCCCTGATATCGGCGGGCAAGTCCCCGATCAGGATCTCCGGACCGAACGAGGCGTTGCGCAGCTTGGAGTGGGCGAGGAACAGGTAGTTCACCCGCTCGGTCACATGGTCGGAGAATTCGTTGGACAGCGTGAAGCCGACGCGGAACGGCGCGCCGTCATCGCCGATGACATAGATGCCGGCTATCTCCGGCTCCTCGCCGGCGTCTTGCGCGAAGGCGGGCGACTTCAGCGCCGCGCCCGGCGCCACCGCCATGGTGCCGTTGCCTTTGTAGAACCATTCCGGTTGCACGCCGATCTGGCCCTTGGCCGGCTTGCCGCCTTCCAGTCCCATGCGGAACATCTTCATGGAATCGGTGAGCTGCTCCTCGCCGTCGCTGAGCTTCTTGTGCATGGAATCGCGCGTTGCGGCGGAGCCGAGATGCGTCAGCCCCGTGCCGGTGAGGTGGAGATGCGCGGGATCCGGGTGATTGATCGGCGACACCAGGCGTCCCTTTTTGTAGGCGGCGTCGAGATCGACCGTCTCGCCGTAGCCCTTGCGCTCGATCAGCGCTTCGAGGCCGGCGCCGGTGCGCGCCGCCTCCATCGCCAGCGAATAGACGCTGCGCGCGCCGTTGATGATCCGGGTCTTGCCGCCGCTGCGGGCAACGACGCGGATCGTCTCGGCGTCGTCGAGGATCTGGGAAATCAGCATGATGAAACCCTCTTCTCTTTTGCCTTGGCCTGGCTGCCGACGGGCAAACCTTGACCGGCGCGGCCCGGAACCGATCCGCGCCGCGGTTGAAACTCTTCGTCCGGATTGCGCTCGCGAGCCCGGTCCTTCGGGGACTTCTTGGCGCCGGCAGACAGCCGGCAGCCTCGCGATCTGGACCCGTATGCCTCCTGCTTTCCTCGCTAGCCTGTCAGGCCTTGTTCTTGTTGTAGACGTCGAAGATGACGGCGCCGAGCAGCACCAGGCCCTTGACCACCTGCTGCCAGTCGACATTGACGCCCATGATCGACATGCCGTTGTTCATCACGCCCATGATGAAGCCGCCGACCACGGCGCCGATAACCTGTCCGACACCGCCCATAGCCGAGGCGCCGCCGATGAAGACGGCCGCGATCACATCGAGCTCGCTGCCGAGACCGGCGGCCGGCACGGCCTGGCCGAGGCGCGCCGCGATGATCAGGCCGCCGAGCGCCGACAACACGCCCATGTTGATGAACACCAGAAGCGTCAGCCTTTCGGTATTGATGCCCGACAGCTGTGCCGCCTTGGCGTTGCCGCCCATCGCATAGATGCGGCGGCCGATGGTCATGCGCTTGGTGACGAAGACGAACATCGAGATCAGCACGCCCATCACCAGCAGCACCACCGGCAGGCCCCTGTAGCTCGCGAACTGGAACACCAGGAACAGCGCCAGCGCGCTGCCCACCAGCGTCTTGATGACGAACAGCGGGAAAGGCTCGGCCTCGTAGCCATGGCGCTCACGCTTGCGGCGGGCCCTCAGGCCGAAATAGGCGTAGGCGAGCACCGCGACGACGCCCAGCACCACCGTCGTCATATGCAGCGTAAGGCCGCTGCCGACGATGGTCTTGCCGGCGGCATTCACCGTCGGCGGGATCAGCATCAGCGGGCCGATGACGTCCGGGATGAAGCCGGAGCTTAGCGCCTTGAAGCTGGCGGGAAGCGGCCCGACTGAAGAGCCGCCGCCAAGCAGCGCCTGGCAGATGCCGCGGAAGATCAGCATGCCCGCCAGCGTCACGATGAAGCTCGGTATCCGGTGGTAGGCGATCCAATAGCCTTGCGCCGCGCCGATAAGGGCGCCCACGATCAGGCAGACGATCGAAACCACGAGCGGATTGCTGAATATCCCGAGCGGCCAGATGACCATCATCATCGCGGCGAGTGCGCCGATGAAGCCGGCGACCGACCCCACGCTGAGATCGATGTAGCCGGCGACGATCACCAGCAGCATGCCAAGCGCCATCACGATGATGAACGAGTTCTGCTGCACCAGGTTGCTGAGGTTGACCGGTTTGAACAGGGTTCCTGACGTCGTGTACTGGAAGAACAGCATGATGACGATCAGCGCGATGATCAGGCCGTATTCGCGCAGGTTTGTCGTCAGCGCCGAGACGGCGATGCGCGGACCCTGTTTGACGTCTTCGGCGACGCCGCTTTGCGGTGCGGGAGCGCTGTCTGTGCTCATGATGCTTTTTTTCCTTCTCCCCGAACGATGGCGCGCATGATTTTTTCCTGGCTGGCGTCGCTTGCCGCCATTTCGCCGACGATACGCCCCTCGTTCATGACATAGATGCGGTCGGTGATGCCGAGCAGTTCCGGCATTTCCGACGAGATGACGATGATCGCTTTGCCTTCAGCGGCGAGGCGCGCGATGATCGTATAGATTTCGTATTTGGCGCCGACGTCAATGCCGCGCGTCGGTTCGTCGAGGATCAGCACTTCCGGATCGGCGAACAGCCATTTCGACAGCACCACCTTCTGCTGGTTGCCGCCCGAGAGATTGCCGGTCAGCTGATAGACGCTGGAAGCGCGGATGTTGGTCTTCTTGCGATAGTCGTTGGCGACGCTCATCTCGCGCATGTCGTCGATGACGCCGCGGCTGGAGACACCGCCCAGGTTGGCTAAGGTCACATTGTGCTTGATGTGATCGATGAGGTTGAGGCCGTAGGTCTTGCGGTCCTCGGTGACATAGGCGATGCGGTTCTCCACCGCCTTGCTCACCGACGAGAGATCGATCGGCTTGCCGTGGAGCGACACCTCGCCGGTGATGTGCCGGCCATAGGAGCGGCCGAAAAGGCTCATCGCGAATTCGGTGCGGCCGGCGCCCATCAGCCCGGCGATGCCGACCACCTCGCCCTTGCGCACGTTGAGGTTGATGTTCTTGATGACCTGCCGCTCGGCGTGGATCGGATGGTAGACCGACCAGTCCTTGACCTCGAAGATGACCTCGCCGATCTGCGGCTCGCGCGGCGGATAGCGGTCGTCGAGCGAGCGGCCGACCATCGAGGTGATGATACGGTCCTCGCTGATGTCCTTCCTGGGCAGGGTCTCGATGGTGCGTCCGTCGCGGATCACGGTCACCTTGTCGGCGACGCGGTTCACTTCGTTGAGCTTATGCGAGATCAGGATAGAGGTCATGCCCTGCCGCTTGAACTCGAGCAGGAGATCGAGCAGCGCCTGGCTGTCCTTCTCGCTCAGCGAGGCGGTCGGCTCGTCGAGGATCAAGAGCTTCACTTCCTTGCTGAGCGCCTTGGCGATCTCGACCAGCTGCTGCTTGCCGACGCCGATATTGGTGATCAGCGTCTTGGGGTCTTCCTTGAGACCGACTTTCTTGAGCAGGGCGCCGGTGCGCTTCTCGTTGGCGTTCCAGTCGATGACGCCATAGGTGGCGTGCTCGTTGCCGAGGAAGATGTTTTCCGCGATCGACAGCATAGGCACCAGGGCAAGCTCCTGGTGGATGATGACGATGCCGATATGCTCGCTGTCATGAATACCCTTGAAGTGGCATTCCTGACCGCGAAAGACGATCTCGCCTTCATAGGTGCCGGACGGATAGACTCCCGACAGCACCTTCATGAGCGTCGATTTGCCGGCGCCGTTCTCGCCGACGATGGCGTGGATCTCACCTTCCTCGACGCTGAGGTTAACGTTCGACAGCGCCTTGACGCCGGGAAACGTCTTGGTGATGTCGCGCATCTCCAAAATCGTCGAGGTCATCAGGAATTCCACTCCCTGGCGCATGCCTTCCGTTTCCGGAAGGCGTGATTGCGCGAAATCAACATACTACACCTTCCCTTGTGCCGGGACGGCGCAGGGCGCTGCAGAAGCCGGCAAAAACAATACCGGGGTCGCTTCTGAACGAAAAGGGGCCCTGCGTCGCGCAGGACCCCTCGTTTTTCAAACCGGATTACTTCAGCTCGTCGGCCTTGATGTAGCCGGACTCGACGACCTGCGCCTGGTAGTTCGACTTGTCGACCTCATGCGGCGTCAAAAGGATCGAGGGAACGACCTTGACGTCGTTGTTGTAGGTCTTGTCGTCGAGGCCGTCGGGCTTGCCGCCGGAAAGCACCTTGTCGACCAGCTGCACGGTGGCCTTGGCCAATTCGCGGGTGTCCTTGAACACGGTCGAGTACTGCTCGCCCGAGATGATCAGCTTCACCGAGGCGGTCTCGGCGTCCTGACCGGTCACGATCGGCCAGGGCTGAGCGTCCGTGCCGTAACCGACGGCGCGCAGCGAGGCGGTGATGCCGCGCGACAGTCCGTCATAGGGCGACAGAACGCCATCGACGCGGCTGCCGTCCGAATAGTTGGCCGAGAGCAGGTTGTCCATGCGCGCCTGGGCGGTGGCGGCGAGCCAGCGCAGCGTGCCGACCTTGTCCATGCCCATCTGGCCGGACTTGATCTTGATCGAGCCGTCGTCGATCAGCGGCTGCAGGACCGACATCGCGCCATTGTAGAAGAAGAAGGCGTTGTTGTCGTCGGGCGAGCCGCCGAACAGCTCGACGTTCCACGGCTTGGTGTTCGGGAAGCGGTCCTTGAGGCCCTTGACCAGGGAATTCGCCTGGATGACGCCGACGCCGAAATTGTCGAAAGTGGTGTAGTAGTCGACATTCGGGGTCTTCTTGATCAGGCGGTCATACGCGACGGTGACCACGCCGGCATCGTTGGCCTTCTGCAGCGCATCGGCCATGGTGGTGCCGTCGATCGAAGCGATGATCAGCGCCTTCGGGCCCTTGGTGATTTCGTTTTCCAGCTGGCTGAGCTGGTTCGGGATATCGTCCTGCGCATACTGCAGGTCGACCGTGTAGCCGAGCGCTTCGAGCTGGGACTTGACGGCGTCGCCGTCGTTGATCCAGCGCTGCGAGGTCTTGGTCGGCATCAGCACGCCGACGAGGCCTTCGCCTGCATGCGCCGGCAGCGTCATAGCCGCGATGCCAAGGGCCGCCACGGCGGCCAATGTCTTGATGATCTTCACATTACTCTCCCTGGTTGATGGACGCGACACCTCGGGGCTTCGCGGGCCGCGCAGTCGGACAGGAGCGCTGGCGCGCCACTGTCGACTTTATCGATCTCCGGTATCCTCCCAATCGGTCCCGCGGCGCAGTTTCAATCAATACGATTTTGCTCGTTGCCGATCCTTGCGCCTCGGAACGCGCGAAGGGTGTGTCCCTTTGACATAACTGTCAAATGCGATCTTTGATGATTGCTATACCGAAACTGGTATGGTTAAGCGTACGGCGAAACACTGGCGGAGCGGCTGGGAAATCATGGCGGCACTACGTGATCCTGATGCAATTTCAGTAAGTTACGAAAAGCTTCCCGGAGACGGCGAGACGCTTCTGCGCAGCGGCTTGAGCCTGCGCCACATGCGCATGATCGCCGCCCTCGACGATCACGGACGGGTGAGCGCCGCTGCCCAGGTCATGAACATCTCCCAGCCGGCCGCCTCGCGCATGATCGCCGAGATGGAGGCGGTGCTCGACGTGAAGTTGTGCGAGCGGCTGCCGCGCGGTATCACGCTGACCCCCTACGGCCAGGCGCTCGCCAGGCGCGCCCGCTCCATCCTGCTCGAGATGCGCGAAGCCGACCGCGAGATTTCGGAGCTCAAGGCCGGCAAGGGCGGCTCGGTGTTCCTTGGCGCGGTGACCGCGCCGGCGATCGAGCTTGCCGTACCCGCGATTCGCGAGATCCGCCGCATCTACCCGCGCATCGAGATCACCATGCAGGTCGAGACGTCCAACGTGCTCGCCCGCGAGCTGATCGCCTCGCGCCATGACTTCATCATCGCCCGCATTCCCGACGACCTCAATCCGCGCCTGTTCGAATCGCGCGTCATCGGCATCGAGAAGGCTTGCCTGATCGTGCGCCGCGGCCATCCGCTTGCCAGCGGCAAGATGGTCGGCCTGGAGGAAACGGCTGCCCATGACTGGGTCTTCCAGTCCGGCGGCTCGCCGCTGCGCCAGGCGATGGAAAGCAATTTCCTGAACCGCAACATCCCGCTTCCCGACCGCATCCTCAACACCTCCTCGCTGCTCTTGACGCTGGTGATGGTGGCGCAATCCGACGCCATCGCCCCCGTTTCGGTCCAGGTGGCTAGGTTCATCCAGAGCGCCGACGGGCTGGCGGGAGCGATCGACGTCGTGCAGACCGAATTCGACATCGAGGTCAGGCCCTACAGCTTGATCACGGTCAAGAACCGCGTGCTCTCGCCCGCCGCCAAGATGCTGCACGACTTCATTTTGCGCGAAGTGGGGTAATGGAACGAGAATGCTACTTGTACGTTCAAACCGATCGGCGGTTCGCTGGAGCCTGTTTCGGGTGAGGGACGAGCCGCGGATGCTAAACAGCTCGGGAGGTTTCGATGGAACGTCGGTTGTTTCTGACTGGAATGCTTGGCGTTGCGGGGGCGGCAGCGCTTGCAAGCCTGGCCGGACCAGCCAAGGCGGTTGCCGGCATCCCCAAAGGCAACGGGATTCTCGATGAATTGGACAAGCCGGATCCGGCCATCTACGAGGAGGATGACCAGGAAGATCTGCTGCAGCCGGTTCAGTACTACTACCGCCGCCGTCGCTACTACCGCGATCGCTATTACCGCCGTCGCCGCCGGCGGGTTTGGAGAAGGGTCTGCCGCCGTTACTGGCGCTATGGCCGGCGCCATGTCCGCTGCTGGCGCCGTCGCGTCTGGATCAGCTTCTATCTCTGAGCCGATAGCAACCACGTACCCGGCGCCTGCCGGGTGAATTCGCAGGCTGGGTCTTGCGCTGGTGTGCAAGACCCAGCGGCTTTATTTGCAAAACCGCCGGCTCCACCCTTGCGCATAGGCCCGGCCTCAAGTTCCCAATGCAACTCCACGCCGCAGTCCCGGCAACCGACCGGGAATCGGTCGCGTAAACCCAGGTATAAAACTGCGCATTTGGCCGCTGGTGAAGTCTGGCTCAAACCCTGCATGGCAAGGTGGAGCGGGTAGCGGGAATCGAACCCGCGCGTTCAGCTTGGGAAGCTGACAAGCTACCATTACATCATACCCGCGCAGCAGCCTCGTTACCATGATGGCGGGGTCTCAAGCAATCGGCTCTTGTAGCGAGACCCGGATATGTTTCGATGCCTGCGCCACCTGGCCGACAGTACGCTTTCCTCGACGCGGCGCGGCGGCCCGCACACAGTTGCACTGCTTGATGCTGGTCGACCGAATGCGTATTTCTGGGGCCATGCTGCCGAATCGGGGCAGCTCGAACCGGAGAACGGTCTTGTCCGCACTGACACGCTTTCTCGGCGATACGCCACTCAGGGTGCTCGTGAAGCTGCTGGTGGTTTCCTTCCTCGTCGGCCTCGTCATGCACGCCTTCGGCTGGAGCCCGATGGACGTGCTCTATGGCATCCGCCAGTTTTTCATCGATTTGTGGAATCTCGGCTTCCACGCCGTCGACCGCTTCCTGGGCTATATCCTGCTCGGCGCGGCGATCGTCGTCCCGGCCTTCATCCTGCTCAGGATTGCCAGTTACAGGAAGTAGCCTCGACGCGTCACGCACAGCGGGCTGCCGCCTCGAACAGGATGGCGTGGCGTGCGGCAAGCGCCGGCACGTCGGTCGAATAGCCGCCGCCGATGACGCCGCACAGCGGAATGCCGGCTGTGCGGAAATGATTGATCACCATCTCGTCGCGGGCGCGCAGGCCGTTATCGGAGAGCGCCAGCCGGCCAAGTCGGTCCTCGGCATGGACGTCCACGCCGGCATTGTAGAAGACGATGTCCCAGCGCCGTCTTGTGGAGAGCTCCGGCAGAATGGCGCGGAGTCGGTCGAGATAGGCGGCATCGCCGGTGCCGTCGGGCAAGGCGATATCGAGATCGGAGGCGATCTTGCGCGCCGGGTAATTGCGATCGCCATGCATGGAGAAGGTGAAGGCGCGAGGTTCATCCTTCAGGATGTCCGCCGTGCCGTCGCCCTGATGCACGTCGAGATCGACGACCAGGACGTTTTCGACGGCACGCTCCGCAAGCAGCGCCAGCGAGGCGACCGCCACATCGTTGAAGGTGCAGAAGCCGGCGCCCTGCGCGCGCCGGGCATGATGGCTGCCGCCGGCGGCGTTGCAGGCAATGCCGTGTTTCAGCGCCAGCCGCGCCGCCAGCACCGTGCCCGCGGTGGCAAGCTGCGCCCTCAGCGACACGCGCCGGCCGACCGGGAAGCCGATCTCGCGCTCTATTCTTTCGGGCACTTCGCATGCGAGCACCTGGTCGACATAGTCGGCCGCATGCGCGAGTTTTAGCCACTTCGCCGGCGCTGGTTCCGGCATCGAAAGCGCTTCCGGTATGGCCAGCCCGCGGGCGCGCAAGGCCTCCATCAGCAGCGGATATTTGCTCATTGGAAAGCGATGGTTGACGGCAAAACCGGCGTCATAGTCGGGGTGGTGGACGATCTGCAAAGGCATGATGGGGGCGGCCTGCGCCAGTCTTTCTGCACCAGTCTGGGAATTCGGTTGGCCGCCACTGGATGGCGATTGCGCGGCAGCGGCAAACTGGGGCACATCGGCGGTTCGATCAAGCAGCAAGGCAGCAGTCCCTTTGGATGCGACCCGGGCCAACGTCAGATCCTTCATCGTCACCAATCGCTCGGTGCTGGCGATCGCGGTGCCGATGACGCTTGCCTATCTGACGACGCCGCTGCTCGGCATCGTCGACACGGCGGTGGTCGGCCAGTTCGGCGACGCCGCCTTGCTCGGCGGCCTGGCCGCGGGCGCGCTGGTGTTCGACGTCGTCTTCACCACCTTCAACTTCCTGCGTTCCGGCACCACCGGCCTCGTCGCCCAGGCTTTCGGGCGCGGCGATCCGCTGGAGGAACAGGCCGTTCCGTGGCGCGCCGTGCTGATCGCGGTCGTCGCCGGCGTGGTGCTTGCAGCACTTGCGCCGCTCTTTGCCGGCCAGTGGTTCATGGGCGCCGAGCCGCGCGTCAGCGCGGCGATGTCGGTCTATATCGGCATCAGGCTGCTTGCCGCGCCCTTCTCGCTCGTCAACTACGCCATATTGGGCTATGTGCTGGGGCGCGGCGAGGGCGGGCTCGGCTGATGCTGCAGGCCGTGCTCAACGGCATCAACATCGCGCTCTGTTTCCTGCTCGGCCTCAAGCTTGGCTGGGGCGTCGCCGGCGTCGCCTGGGCGACCGTCACCGGCGAATTCCTGGCGATGCTGCTCGGCCTTGCCATCGTGCTCAGCCGCTTCCGCAAGCTGAAGCGGCCGTCGCGCGGGCGTATCCTCGACTTGCCGGCCTACCGTCGCATGCTGTCGCTCAACCGCGACATCATGATCCGCTCCTTCTCGCTGCTTGCGGCCTTCGCGCTGTTCACCCGGCAGGGCGCGCAGTTCGGCACGGTGACGCTCGCCGCCAACGCCGTGC
Organism: Mesorhizobium captivum; assembly: GCF_033977165.1. Lineage (NCBI taxonomy): Bacteria > Pseudomonadati > Pseudomonadota > Alphaproteobacteria > Hyphomicrobiales > Phyllobacteriaceae > Mesorhizobium > Mesorhizobium captivum. The sequence continues at coordinate 12,205 of NZ_JAVIJB010000036.1, read as the reverse complement.
TGATGAACTTCTTCCTGATCGCCGGCTATTTCCTCGACGGCATCGCCACCGCCGCCGAGCAACTGGCCGGCCGCGCCATCGGCGCGCATGCGGCGACACCATTCCGGCAGGCCGTGCGGCTGACGCTGATGTGGGTTTCGGCCTCGCCGGCGTTGCGACCCTGGTGCTGCTGACGGCGGGCGCCAATCTGGTGGCGCTGGTGACGACCTCGGCGGATGTGCGCCAGGCCGCCGACACCTATCTGCCCTGGGCCGCCTTCACGGCGCTGAGCGGCGTGCTCGCCTTCCAGATGGACGGCGTCTTCATCGGCGCCACCTGGTCGCGCGACATGCGCAACATGATGCTCTTGTCTTTCCTGGCCTTTTCCGCCGCGCTCATCACGCTGGCGCCGGCCTTCGGCAACAACGGCCTTTGGGCGTCGTTGCATGTCTTCCTGTTGGTGCGAGGAGTGAGTTTGGTTGCGGTGCTAAGGCTCAGGGTACGCACGGCATTTTAGTGCCGGATGCGTGCGTCTGAGGCGTTTCTTAGCTCCAGAGATCGGTCGAGAGGTACTTCAGCCCGGAGTCGCAAATCACGACAGCGATTGTCTTGCCTGATTGATCGCCGCGCAGGAGGCTCAGCGCGGCGGCCACATTCGCTCCGAAGGAGAAGCCGCCGAAGATGCCTTCGCTGCGCGCGAGCAGGCGCGTGGCCTGGCGTGCCTCATCGCCGGAAACCTGAAGATAGCCATCGACCGGGACGTTGTTCAGGAACGCCAGTTCCGGCATGGCATAGCCGCCGCCTTGAATGGGATGTTCGGATTGGGTGATGGGTTCTCCAGCGATGGCGGCGGCGCCATTGGGCTCGACGATGAAGCACTTGATCAGGGGATCGCGTTCCTTGAGCGCCCTCGCTACCCCCGCATAGGTTCCGCCCGAGCCGACGAAGTCGACGAATGCGTCGACTGCGCCATGGCTGGCGTCCCAGATTTCCGGTCCGGTCCCGTGATAATGCGCAAGCCAGTTCCCGTCGCGGTGGAACTGATCGCCGCGAAATGCGCCTCGTTCCGCCGTCACCGCCCTGGCGGTCTGCTCGACAAGCGCCAGATCGCCACCCGATACCTGCCCCGGCACCGACCCCGGCAGTTGGTCCACGAGAATCACTTCCGCGCCGAGCGCCGTCATCATTCGCGCGCGCTCTTCAGAGTTGCCCTTCGACATCACCGCGACGAAAGGGTAGCCCCTGACCGCACAGACGATCGCGAGGCCCGTGCCCATGTTTCCGGAGGTAAGCTCGACCACCGTTTGCCCCGGTTTGATGGCACCGGATCGTTCGGCTTCCTCGATTATTCCAAGCGCCGCGCGATCCTTCTTGGAAAAGCCCGGGTTGAGATATTCCAGCTTGGCGAGGATTTGCCCTTGACGCCCGCCTGCGCCGTCAGCCTTCCGAGCCGGACCAATGGAGTTCCGCCGATCGAATCTACGACGGAGTTCAGAACCTCGGCCATTGTCTGCCTTCCCGGTTTCGTGGGGCTCCTCAGAGTCGTTTATGCCAGTTTGCGCAGGCGGTGTCGCGGAGCTCTCCGATGGATTTGAGCCGTTCCCGATCCGCGAACCGCGCCATGCCGGCAACGATGCGCCCAGGCAGCGCCGGACCTGCATAGATCAACCCGGTGTAGAGCTGGACCAAGTCCGCGCCGGCGCGGATCTTCTCCAGCGCGGTTTCCGCCGAGTCGACGCCGCCGACACCGATGATCGCCATTTCCGGGCCTACCAGCTTGCGCATTTTCGCCAGCACCGCGGTCGAGCGCTCGAACAGCGGCTTGCCCGACAGTCCGCCGGTTTCGCCCGCCAGGCTTGCGCTGCGCAACCCGGCCCGCGACAGCGTCGTGTTGGAAACGATGATGCCGTCGATCTTTTTCTCGGCGACCTCGGCGGCGATGTCTTCCAGCTCGGCCTCGACAAGATCCGGCGCGATCTTGAGGAAGACCGGCGGCTGCGCCGACGCTTTCACGCGCGCCGCCATCACGCGCGACAACAGCTCGCCGAGCTGCTCGCGCGCCTGCATGTTGCGCAGACCGGGCGTGTTGGGCGAGGAGATATTGACGGTGAGATAGCTGGCATGAGGCGCGAAGCGGGTCACGCCGCGCTCATAGTCGCCGATGCGGTCGGCGCTGTCCTTGTTGGCGCCGATGTTGACGCCGACGATGCCACGGCGTCCCTTGCGCGCCGCGAGACGCTTTTCGGCGGCTGCGTGCCCTTCATTGTTGAAGCCGAGCCGATTGATCACGGCTTCGTCCGCGGTCAGCCGGAATATGCGCGGCTTCGGGTTGCCCGGCTGCGGCAGCGGCGTGATCGTGCCGACCTCGGCGAAGCCGAAGCCGAGCTTGAGCAGCGCATCCGGCACTTCGGCATTCTTGTCGTAGCCGGCCGCCATGCCGAGCGGGTTCGGGAAATCGAGCCCGCAAAGGCTGACCTTCAGCTGAGCGTCCTGCGGTGGAGGCGAGGCGACCGGCAGGCCGCAGCGCAGCGCCGCGATCGACATGCCATGCGCGGTTTCCGGATCGAATGAGAAAAGCAGTTTCTGGCCGATCCGGTCGAGCACGCTCATTCGCCCTCCAGTTTCGGAAATCGATGCGAGCCGTCCGCGCCGAGCGGCAGCGGCCAGACCGAAACGACTGCATCGAGATCGAGCGCAGCATAGAGATGCGGGAACAAGGCGCCGCCGCGCGAGACTTCGTATTTCAGCGCATCGCCCAGCTTTGCTTGGTCGATCGCGATCAGAAGCAGATCCGTCTGCCCGGCGAAATGCCTGGCCGCGGACTCGCGCACTTGGCTCCCGGTGGAGAAATGGATGAAGCCGTCGGCAATGTCGATCGGCGCTCCGGCGAAGCGGCCGTTGCGCTCCGCTTCACGCCACATGGCTTCAGGCGCGATCTTGTAGATAATCTGAGACATTGTCGCGCTATAGTCCGAACGAACCATGGGGGAAAGGGGGCAAGCAGGTTCCGGAAAAGTGTCACGCGGTTTTCCTGTAAGAACCTGCTGCAGGACCAAACCGCACTCGTCCCCATTTCAGGCGCAAACCTGTGATATTCTTGGCTCAACGGCTCATGGAGGATAAACAACATGCGTCTGCAGCACATGCTGATCCCGGCGGCGCTTTGCTCGCTGGTCGCCGCATCGGCCTATTCACAGGAGACCGACCGCTACCGGCTGGAAAAGTCCGGCAACGGTTATGTCCGTATGGACACCCAGACCGGCGCCATGTCGATCTGCGAGGAACGCTCCGGCCAGTTGGTCTGCAAGATGGCGGCCGACGAGCGCGCCGCCTTCCAGGAAGAAATCGACCGGCTGCAGAGCTCGGTCAAGGCGCTGGACGAGCGCGTCGCCAAGCTCGAGAATACGCCGTCCGCCCGGCTCGAGTCCAACCTGCCCAGTGAGGAGGACTTCAACAAGACGATGAGCTACATGGAGCGCTTCTTCCGCAGCTTCATGGACATCGTCAAGGACATGGACAAGGAAGAAGGCGACGGCGGCGCGAAGCCCAGCCCGCAAAAGACCTGAGCTCTCAAAAATTGAACCGCTCTGGGGAAAAACCCGCGCGCGGTCTTTGCCGCTTGAAAACAGGCCGCGCCGCCGCATAATCATTCCGATCCCGCAAGAAGCACATAATCAGCGATGGGATCCGGGGAGGAATATTTGCCGTCGGGCCACACCTTCGTCATTGCCGACGACCATCCGCTGTTTCGGGGCGCGCTGAAGGAGGCGCTTGCCGGCATCGGCGAGGTCGCCGCCATTCACGAGGCCGGCGATTTCGAAAGTGCCAAGGCGCTGGTCCTTGCCAATGAGGACGTCGACATGGTGCTGCTCGACCTCTCGATGCCGGGTGCCAGCGGCCTGTCCGGCCTGATCTCGTTGCGTGGCATCCATTCCTCGGTGCCGCTGGTGGTGGTTTCGGCGCACGATGATCCAATCACCATCCGCCGCGCGCTCGATCTCGGCGCTTCCGGCTTCATCTCCAAATCGGCAAGCATGGAGGAGATACGCAGCGCCGTGCAGGCCGTGCTTGCCGGCGATATTGCGGCACCAGCCGGCATCGAGCTCGGCGTCGAGCGCGACCCGGAAATCTCGGACCTGATCAAGCGGCTGCAGGCGCTGACGCCGCAGCAGACGCGGGTGCTCGGCATGCTGGCCGAAGGCCTGCTCAACAAGCAGATCGCCTATGAGCTCGGTGTCTCCGAGGCCACAATCAAGGCGCATGTCTCGGCCATCCTGCAGAAGCTCGGCGTCGACAGCCGCACCCAGGCGGTCATCCAGCTTTCCAAGATCGGCGGCGACCCGCTGCAGCCGGTCGCCTGACCGCGCGCCGGTGCCGCGGCCCCGGTTCCGCCGTTCGCAGGTCGCATGAAAGGCTATAACAGGTCAGCGATAGTTTTCGACCGGACTTGCCTCCAGCACGGTATTGTCCTCGGGCGAACCTGAAGGGCGTTGCGTTCTTCCGATTGCGGCTCCAAGACCGAGGGTCACCAGCGAAATGCCGGCGACCCAGGGGAGCAAATGCGGGGCGAGCGCATAAAGCGCGGTTCCGATTGCGAAACCTGCAGAGAAGAGCAGGAGCAAGCCGAGCAGCGCCGGGCGCGGCAACCCGCGCCAGGAGGATGGGATGATCATGATGTCACCTGCGCGTCAGGGGCCCGAAGGCCCGGGATTGCGCGTTGGCTGACGTTAACGCCTACGGCCGCTCGACGAACAGCATGAGTTCTTGGTTTGCATGTGGCGGGCTTGCTCAGCCGAGCCGCATCGACAGTTCCACGTCGTCGCCGAACGGCGTCGACATGTAGCCGCCTGCCGGCGAGCGCACCCGCTCCAGATATTCCGGAGAGAAGTCGGCATTGTCGGCGATGACCAGCGCGCCGGGCCTGAGCCGGCTCTCGACCAGGCTGAGGATTTCCGGATAGAGCGCCTTGGCGCCGTCGAGCAGCAGAAGGTCTATTCGGTCGGGCAGGTCTTTGCTCAGCGTCGCCAGCGCGTCGCCTTCGCGGATCTCGACCAGGTCGAGAAGGCCGCCGTCGGCGAGATTGGCCTTGGCGCGCACCACCTTGGATGGCTCGAACTCCGTCGTGATCAGGCGGCCGCCGCCATTGTCCCTGAGCGCCGCGGCAAGGTAGAGCGTCGAGATGCCGAACGAGGTGCCGAACTCGACGATGATGCGCGCACCGGTGCTGCGCGCCAGCATGTAGAGCAATGTGCCGGTCTCCGGCGAAACCGCGAGCCAGAGGTCCTTCAGGCTGCCGTAGAAATCGAGATATTCGGTCTTGCTGCCGAGCAGGCGCGCCCGTTCCTCACTCGAGTACCGGGCCAGCGCCGGGCTGGTCGCCGCGGCGGCTTCCTTGAACAGGCGGGTGAGCAGGGGCGCGAGCGGGGTTGCGGTCAGAGTGGTCATGGCTGTCTCCAGTCGGGAACAAATGCGTTCTTGTGTCGTCTCGAAAAATACGAATAATCCTTCAGGTTTCCAATTCGCATTCCCGAGCGCCGCCATGATCCAACGCCCAAGCCCTTCAATTTCCACCCGAAAACAGCCCAAACAGACCCGCGCGACAGAGCTTGTCGCGGCGATTTTGCAGGCAGCTACTCAGGTTTTGGCGAGCGAGGGCGCGCAGCGTTTCACCACCACGCGCGTGGCCGAGAAGGCCGGCGTCAGCGTCGGCTCGCTCTATCAATATTTCCCCAACAAGGCGGCACTTCTGTTCCGGCTGCAGAGCGACGAATGGCGGCAGACGACGGACCTCTTGTGCGGCATCCTCGAGGACGTCGAGATGCCGCCGCTCGAACGGGTACGCACCCTGGTGCACGCCTTCATCCGCTCCGAATGCGAAGAGGCCGCGGTGCGTGTCGCGCTGAACGACGCAGCACCCCTCTACAGGGACGCGCCCGAGGCACGGGAGGCAAAGGCTTCGGCGGAGCGCACGGCCGAGGCATTCATGCTCGAGGTGTTGCCAGAGGCCTCGCAAGCCGCTCGCGCCATGGCTGGCGAGCTCATCATGACGACGCTCAGCACAGTCGGGCAGGATTTTTCGGCGAGCCCGCGAACATCGGCCGAGATCGAAGCCTATGCCGACGCGCTCGCCGACATGTTCTGCGCCTATCTCAGAAGCCTCGGGCATCAGGGCTGAGGCAAACGGCGTGGCCGGCCTGGCCCTATTCCGCGGCCAGCGCCAGCGCCCTGACGCGCGCCATCATCGAGCGCAGTACGGCCGGCTTCAGCGGCTTGTTGACCACCGGAATATCGAGCTTGCCTGCAGCGGTGCGCACCTCGCTGGAACGGTCGGCGGTGACCAATACGCAAGGCAGGTCCTGGCCGTAAGCGGCGCGCAGCCTGTGAATCGCGTCGAGCCCGGTGCTGCCGTCGAGATGGTAGTCGGCAAGCACGACATCCGGCCTTACCGCGCCGGGCCGCATAAGGTCTCCCGCTCCCGAAGCCGTCTCGACGCTGCAGCCCCAGCCTTCGAGCAGCAGCCGCATGCCGTCGAGGATGCGAGCGTCATTGTCGATGCAGAGCACATTGAGCCCGGCAAGCGAGGATGCCGCGCGCGCTGGCGTTTTGCCAACCTCACGCGGCGGCGTCGCGACCGCCGCGACCGGCAGGATGACGGAAAAGCGCGTGCCCTTGGCCGGATTGGAGTAGATGCGGATTTCGAGCCTGAGCACCCTTGCGATGCGGTCGACGATGGAGAGGCCGAGACCGAGGCCTTCCGCCTCGCGCGCGCCTTCGTCCAGCCGGGTGAATTCGTGGAAGACAGTGTTCAGCTTGTCGCCGGCAATGCCGATGCCGGTATCGATCACCTGGATTTCCGCCAGCTCGCCGCGCCTTCTGACGCCGACCAGGATGCGGCCCTCGCGCGTGTATTTGATGGCGTTGGAAACGAGGTTCTGGATCAGCCGGCGCAACAGGTTGCGATCGGTCATGACCCCGAGCGACGACGGCATGATTTTCAGACCGAGCCTCTTTTCGGCGGCAAGCGGGCGAAAATCGTTGCCGATCTGGCTGAGCAACCCGCCGAGGCTGAAGGCGGTGTCCTCGGGCTTCAACGCCCCGGCGTCGAGCCGCGAGATGTCGAGCACCGCGCCGAGGATGGTCTCGACCGATTCCAGCGAGGATTCGATGTTGATGGCAGCCTTGCCGGCCGGTCCCTTGCCGGCCTTCTCGATCAGCGAGGAGCAGTAGAGCCTGGCGGCGTTCAGCGGCTGCAGGATGTCGTGGCCGGCGGCGGCGAGGAAGCGCGTCTTGCTGAGATTGGCTTCCTCGGCCAGCATCTGCGCCTGCGCCAGTTCCTCGTTGACGCGGGTCAGTTCGATGGTGCGGGTCCTGACCCGCTGCTCCAGCGATTCGTTCGCCCGCTTCAGCGCCAGGTCCTGCTCGACGCGGCCGGAAATGTCGGCATAGGTGGCGACGATGCCGCCGTCCGGCATCGGGTTGGAGCGCAGCTCCAGGATCCGGCCGCTGGTCTTGAGCTCCATCTGCCAGGGGCTGACGAAGCTGGTCAGCCGGTTGAGCATCGTCACCCGCTGGTCGGCGGGAATGTCGCCGCGCTCGGCAAGGTGGCGCAGAATCTGGTCGAGCGAGACGCCGACTTGGCCCATCTCGTCCGGCAGGTCGAACAGCGCCCGGTACTGTCGGTTCCAGCAGATCAGCCGGAAGTCGCGGTCGAAGACGGTAATGCCCTGCTCCATCTGGTCGAGCGCGATCTGCAACAGGTCGCGATTGTGCTGCAGCGCCTCGGTGGCGTCGTCGAGCAGCCGGAAGGCATCCTTGGAGTCGCGATCGTTGCGGCGGAACAGCAGCGATAGGATCAGCCGCGCCGAGGACGAGCCGACGGCGCTCGCCAGCAGTTGTTCCGAGAAGCGGATGACGTCCATGCTGGCCTGTTCCTTGCCATGCAGGGAGACGCTCGCGTTCTTCTCGAAGGATTGGAAGGAACGCTCGGTGCGCTCGACGCCGAGATAGCGGGAGATCGTGTCCTTGAGATCATTGACGGTGACGGCGGTGCGGAAGCGGCGCAGGCTCGGCATCGGGCTGGCTTCGCGCGGCACGAAGATCGCCGCCTGGATGCGCTCCAATGGCACGGACGCGCGGGACAGCGATCCCAGCACGAAGAACAGCGCGTTGATCGACAGGCTCCACAGCACACCGTGGTTCAGCGGCTCACCCACGGTGCCGAACAGTGCCTGCGGTCGGAGCGCCTCGAAGCCGAACAGGCCGTAGACGACGATATCGGTCTCTGGAGCCACGAGCGAGGGGAGCAGCAGTGTATAGCCCCACACCAGAATGCCGGCGACCATGCCGAGCGCCGCACCCCGGCCATTGGCGCCGCGCCAGATCAGCCCGCCGATCAGCGCCGGCGCGAATTGGGCGATCGCGGCAAACGACATCAACCCGATCGAGGACAGCCGCGCGCTGTTGGTGCTCTCGCGATAGTAGAGGAAGGCGATGAACAGCATGATGAAGATCGAGGCGCGGCGCACGTTGAGGATCAGCGTCGACCAGTCCTCGTTCTGCGAAGAGGTGGTCTTGAGCAATCGGCGTACGAAGAGCGGGATGACGAGGTCGTTGGAGATCATGATCGACAGCGCGACGCTCTCGACGATGACCATGGCCGTTGCCGCCGACAGGCCGCCGATGAAAGCGGTCATGGCCAGTACGTCATGGCCGCTGAACAGTGGCAGCGACAGCACATAGAGGTCGCTGCTGGTCCTGGCGCCGACCAGCGACAGGCCGGCAAAGGCGATCGGCAGCACGAACAGGTTGATCGCCACCAGGTAGAGCGGGAACACCCAGGTCGCGGTGCGCAGCTCGGCCTCGCTGCGGTTCTCGACGATGGTGACGTAGAACTGGCGCGGCAGCATCAGGATGGCAAAGCCGCTCAAGCTCGTCAGCACCAGCCAGGTGGCCAAAGAGGTGTTGTAGCCCATGGCCTGGCGCACCTCGGCATTTGCGGCGAGCGTCGCCAGCATGTCGCCGGGGCCGCCGAAGATCAGGAAGGTCACCATCAGGCCGATGGCGAGGAAAGCGGCGAGCTTGACCACGGTCTCCGCGGCCACCGCCAGCACCAACCCGTCCTGATGCTCGGTGGCGTCGGCATGGCGCGTGCCGAAGAGAACGGCAAACAATGCAAGCAGCATTGCCACCACCAACGAGATGTCGCTGACGAACGGATCGAAGGAAGGCGGCGAGCCGGTATAGTGCTCGATCATCAGGCTGACCGAGCCAGAGATCGCTTTCAGCTGCAGTGCCATATAGGGCACGGCGCCGATCGTCGCGATCAGCGTCGCGATCGCCGCGACGATGAAGCTCTTGCCGTAGCGGGCGCCGAGGAAATCGGCGATCGAGGTGATCTTCTCGCCCTTGGCTAACTTTACGATGCGGTTGAGCAGCGGGAAGCCGAACACGAAGACCAGCACCGGGCCGGTATAGATGCCGAGGAATTCGAGGCCGCGCTCAGACGAAAGGCCGACCGAGCCGAAGAAGGTCCAGGAGGTGCAGTAGATGGCGAGGCTCAGCGCATAGATGAAGGGCCGCGCGCGGCCGAGCCCGGCTGCCACCGAGCGCCGGTCGCCGATGCTCGCAATGGCGAAAAGCAGCGTCACATAGGCGATCGCAATGATGACGACGAACCAGCCTTGCACGGTTCGAACTTCCTCCCTGACCGGTTCCTCGCCCGGTCATTAAGACGCAACCACAGCTTGGAGCCCAAGTCCATCGCGGCTTTCGGCGCATATGTGGCTGATGACGCAGCCTAAGACAAACCGGTGGCTTCGCCCTTTTTCCGGTTTTGCAACTGGGGGTTTTTGCTATTGTGGTTTCGGGTCGGCGCCGGAGGGCAGGGAGGCGGCTCGCGGCCTGTCGCGGCAAGGAGGGCCGAATGCTGAAAGAATTCCAGGAATTCATTTCCAAGGGCAATGTTATGGACTTGGCCGTCGGCGTCATCATCGGCGCCGCCTTCGGCAAGATCGTCGATTCGCTGGTCAACGACATCATCATGCCGATCGTCGGCGCGATCTTCGGCGGGCTGGACTTCAACAACTATTTCTTTGGACTGTCCTCGAACGTCCATTCAGCCGCGCTGGCCGACGCCAAGAAAGAGGGGGCGGTCTTTGCTTATGGCAGCTTCATCACCGTCGTGCTGAACTTCCTGATCCTTGCCTTCATCATCTTCCTGATGGTCAAGGCGGTGAACAATCTGCGCAAGCGGCTGGAGCGCGAGAAGCCTGCTGCCGCTGCCGCGCCGCCGGCGGACGTCCAGCTTCTGACCGAAATCCGCGACCTGCTCGCCAGGAAGTAATATCAAGACAGACACGCTGGACCAAAACCCCGGCCGCTCGCGGCCGGGGTTTTCTGTTTGCGGCTCTCGTAAAAGACGTTAGCAGTCATGGAAAACCGGACGGATTCTTGCATGACCCTGATCCAGACCTTGCGCACCGAGGCCCGCGCCGCACCCGAAAGCGGCATTGTCGCCGTCGTCAACCACGGCCGCCTGCGTGAAGGCCTGATCCCGCTTTGGGCCGGCGAGGGTGACCTGCCGACGCCTTCCTTCATCAGCGACGCCGCCGCCCGCGGGCTCGCCAACGGCGAGACCTTCTACACCTGGCAGAAGGGCGTTCCAGAGCTCAGGCAGGCGCTCGCCCGCTATTACGCCAGGCATTTCGGCAAGCACGTCGCCGAGGAGGAGTTCATCGTCACCGCTTCCGGCATGCATGCCATCCAACTGGCCATCGACGCGATCGCAGGCAGCGGCGACGAGGTGATCTATCTGTCGCCGGCCTGGCCGAATTTCGCTGCCGCCGCCGGTGTCGCCGGCGCCGTCCCGGTTGCGGTCACGCTCGACCAGTCCGGCAATGGCTGGTCCTGCGATGTAGAAAAGATCGCCTCCGCCATCACCCCGCGCACGAAAGCGCTGTTCATCAATACCCCGTCGAACCCGACCGGCTGGACCGCCGACGAGGAGACTCTTCTAGCGATCCTCGATCTGGCCCGCGCCCGCAATCTCTGGATCATTGCCGACGAAATCTATGCGCTGTTCCACTATGGCCACGGCCGCGCGCCGTCCTTCCTTGACGTCGCCACGGCCGAAGACCGCATCCTGTTCGTCAACAGTTTCTCCAAGAACTGGGCGATGACCGGCTGGCGCGTCGGCTGGATCAAGACGCATCCCGCCTTGCAGCAGGTGTTCGAGAACCTGATCCAGTATTCGACCTCGGGCGTCGCGCAGTTCATGCAGCGCGGCGCGGTTGCCGCCCTCGACGAGGGCGACGGCTTCATCGAGAGCCAAGTCGAGCGTGCACGCGCGGCGCGCGACCTCGTCTGCGATATCCTGGGTGCGACCGGCAAGGCGCGCTTCACCGTACCGCAAGGCGCGTTCTACCTGTTCTTCACCGTCGACGGCATCACCGATTCCCGCGCCGCCGCCTTCGACATCGTCGACAATGCCAATGTCGGCCTTGCGCCCGGCACGGCCTTCGGCCCCGGCGGCGAGGCCTTCCTCAGGCTATGCTTCCACCGCCGCCTCGATCAGCTCGAGGAAGCGGCGCATCGCCTGGCGAAATGGATGAAGACGATCTAGTTACACCGACGATGAAGCCCGAATTGAAACTCGCTCTGGCGAGTCAGCCGGTGCAGCTTTCGAGATCCGGAGCGCAGCGGACATTCAGGTCCGTGAGCACCGGAAGCACAGAAAACCGGGTCAGATGGCCGCCGGAGTAGAGTTTCAAACGGGCTTCAGCCGCCTGACTTCGGCACCAGCAGCGGAATGATCCGGTCGCTCTTGGCGACCGCAGGTCGGCCGGAGGTGGCATAGGGGATGCCGAGCGCATCCCAGGTCTCGACCAGCGCGTCCTGCAGTTCGGCGATCAGCGCGTCGGAATGGAACGGCGTCGGCGTGATGCGCAGCCGCTCGGTGCCGCGCGGCACCGTCGGATAGTTGATCGGCTGGATGTAAATGCCGTGGACGCCGAGCAGGCGGTCGCTGGCCATCTTGCAGAGTTCCGGATCGCCGACCAGCACCGGCACGATATGGGTGGCCGATTCCATCACCGGCAGGCCGGCCGCGGCAAGCACCTGCTTGGTGCGTGACGCCTGGCGCTGCTGCGCGTCGCGCTCGGCCTGCGAGCGCTTCAGATGCCTGATCGAGGTGGTGGCGGCGGCCGCGATCGCCGGCGGCAGCGCGGTG
>NZ_JAVIJB010000035.1:0-70300 GCF_033977165.1 Mesorhizobium captivum | reverse complement strand
AGGTGCGTGCCTGGCTCAACCGCCATCAGCGCTTCACCTTCCACTTCACCCCCACGTCTTGCTCCTGGCTCAACGCTGTCGAGGGCTTCTTCGCCCAGCTGTCGAAGCGACGCCTCAAGCGAGGCGTCTTTCATTCTGTCATCGACCTGCAGGCGCCCATCAACCGCTTCCTCGTAGAGCACAATCGACAACCCAAACCCTTCACCTGGACCGCCGACCCCGACAAAATCATCGCCGCCGTCAAACGTGGGCACCAAGTGTTAGATTCAATCCACTAGCCTCAATCTGCCAGCAGATCCTACATCAGCCCCGTAGTCGGTTTTGCAGTGCCTGCCGATCGACGACAAGATTGTCGAGGTGCAGCATGGCTGGCCGCCGCCTTTGCGCCAATCGCCTGACCAGCGCCCGCGTGCCGTCGAGCACGAAGACCCCGCAATCATAGCCATTGCGCTGCTGGGTCATGCGGACTGTCTCCACGCGGGCTCCCAGCCGTTGTGCGAGCAGTGCTGCGGGCTGGTCGTTGTGCCCCCGGGCGGAGTCGTAATGATACGCAACCGGCCTTGCCCGCTCGCGTCGGTCAACCAGCAGTAGTGACCAGTGGGTGCCGCGGCGGTCAGGATCCGTAGCGCTGGCATCGTTGACAGGCAGGAACAGGAAGTCGGCTGTATCGTTGCCATTGTGATCATAGACGATGCGCTGGAAAGCCCTGAGCACGACGCTGTCGGAGCCCAGGCGCAGATGGTAATGAGCTACCAGGGGATCGACGAGCCGCGTTCGGACGGCGAGATCTGGATTGTCCCTCTGCAGCTCCTGCGCCAGCAGTTCGTAATCTCCCTGGATATGCACATCGCCGAGCCATTCCCTGGCGCCGAGCGCCCGTCCGCTGCGGTGAGACGAGGCTTGCGGATTGAGCGCCCCAACCTGAGCATCGGAGGCTGTACCCAGAAACGGCTCGTAGTGAGCATCATCACGCAACTCGGCCGGTGTGGACGGCAAATCGACCAGGGACTCAAGACCGCGGTAGATATCTGATGACCGAGCTGACGCGGACGGCTGAGTTGGCCCCATATCCTGATCCGACTGCGACGACGGCCCTGACCAGGGGCGGTCCCAACCGGCAGGTCTCTGCCATCCGGCTTGGTCCACCTCCTGCCAAAGCTGCGACTGATCATAGCTTTCCTGGGAGGCGGCGCTTTCCCCCCGCCCAGCGTGGTCCACCTCCTGCGATGACCAGGAAGAGGTCCAACCGGCAGGTCTCTGCCATCCGGCTTGGTCCACCTCCTGCCAAAGCTGCGACTGATCATAGCTTTCCTGGGAGGCGGCGCTTCCCCCCCGCCCAGCGTGGTCCACCTCCTGCGATGACCAGGAAGAGGTCCATCCCGCTGGTCCCTGGCCCGCGGCTTGGTCCACGTCGAGCCAAAGCCGCGACTGATCGTAACTTTCCACTTGCGATGCGGCGCGTTCGTCCGAATGCGACGACAGCCCCGACCAGGGACGGTCCCACTCGGCAGGCCCCTGGCCTCCTGCCTCGTCCGCATCACGCCAAAGCTGCGACTGATCGTAACTGTCGGTTTGCGAACCGGCAGGTTCCCGCCCGCTTGCCTGCTCAAGGGACAACCCCAGCGCAGCGTTCGCCTCGACGACTTGTAAGTATTGCCCGAGCCTTGTGAGACTCACGGTGCTTTGTCCTTTAGCGTTGGTGTAAGTCTTGAAATCGGCTTTCAACGATCGCTTCTGCTGATCGCTGCCGTTGATACGGTTCACTATGCTCCCCCTACCCTCCTTTTGGAGCCAATCACTAAACCCGCGTTGCGCGCTAGCAATATTTCCGATCACGTTTTTTTGTCGGGCGGTGGCGTCCGACCCGAGCCTCATCAGCTCCTCGTTGGCAAACCCTTCGATGATGCGGGCGTCGTCGGGATACGGATGATACCTGCTGATCGATTGGATCCCGGTCGTGGTCCCATCGCTTGCGTACTGCCGAAACCGTTCGAGACTTACGGCGGTTTGTGCCTTGGTCTTGTCGAACTCCTTGTGATCTGCTTTCAATGAACGTTGCTGCTGATCGCTGCCGTTGATCCGGCTCGCTATGCTCCCCCTACCCTCCTTTTGGAGCCAATCACTAAACCTGCGTAGCTCCCAAGCAATTTTCGCGACTGCTTGTCTCTGCTGGCGAGTCGAGTCGTTTCCGAGCTTGCTCACTTGCTCCTTGGCCAGGCCATCGATGACGCTGGCGTCATCTGGATACGGATGAAGCTTGGTCGATTGACTCTCAGCCCCTAGGTACTGCCGAATCTGATCCAGTCGAGCGCCTTGCTGTCCTGTGGCTTTGCTGAAGTCCTTTAAATCTGCTTTCAACGACTTTTGCTGCTGATCGGTGCCGTTGATTCGGCTCACGATGCTCTCCCTGGCCTCCCTTTGGAGCCAATCGCTAAACCTCCGTTGCTTGGAAGCCATGGCTGAGGCGGGGTTGCTCTCTTTGCGAGTTGGACGGGGCCCCAGCTTGCTTAGCTCTTGTTTGAGTAGGCCATCGATGATGAGAGCGTCGTCGGGATGAGGATTCGCTGACTGGCGCCCCATCAGGCGGGGCCCAGTGCCAGCTGATTGGATTACTTGGCCGTCAGGCGAAAGCCTCCGGAGATGAGACATTGCCGACCTGAGGCGGTCACGATGGTCCATTCCGAGTGCGATGTACTCATCGACGTCATTGGCCAGCGACCTTGGCTCGTTAAGAAGCCGAGGAGCCATCGGCTTCTTGTTCTCTTCTCGCAGCCAACGAGCAAAACTCGCAAGAGCCGCCTTATTGTCCTTGATGGTCGGAGCGGGAACCTTTCCGGCCCCTCGGCCGATGGTGCCGTCGGGAACAACTTCGTACGCTTGCACTGTTTCCTTAAACAGTTCGATGAGGCGCTCGTCTTGGGGATACATGTCCCCGCTGGCGGAAGAGCGACTGCGTTTGGCGAAATCCATGCGAAGCTCTGTAGGGACAAATTTCGACCCCGAACCGCCCGACGACTTTTTGCTTCCGAAGGTTTTTCCGATCTCTGATTTGAAACGCGACCACAAACCGCGGCTTTTGTCATCCCTGGTGGGCGCAGCCAGCGGTTCAAACGAGGCAGTGTAGCGCGTGCTACTGAACAACCTGTCATGTAACCCAGACTGCGACACCTCTGCAGGGGAGCTGTCAAAGTGAGCGCGAGGCTGGTCTAGGCTGTGGCGCGCGTTGCCGAACCGATCATCCCGCAGGTTCCGTGTCATAGCGCGATTGTCAGTGTGGAGACTCCTTCTATGGACCTCTGCGGCTGGGCTGTCTGGCGAACTGGCCTCAGCGGAGCTCGTATCAGAGGAACCGAGTTGCAATTGGCTTAGGTGCTGCTCGAAACCACTGTGATCTTCAGACGTGCCGTGTGGCTGTTCCGTCCGCTGCCGCTCTTGCAGGGCAGCGTATTCGCGCATCCAACCCTCGGTATTGAACCATCCGCTATTGTGGGATTCCATGTATGCTCCTGTTTCCGAGTTCGCAGATTATTCGAACATTTCCAGAATTTCTGACCGGCTTGTTAAGTCTGTCGCGAGGCCGTCTGAGAATAGCGTTGAAGTAGCGTTTCTTCTGTTCATCGATACCAGCCAGGTATTCATTGCAGGCGTTCGATCGACTCAAGCGCCGCTTCGACGACTTGCCCGTTCAACAAATCTTGCCCGTTCAACAAATCGGCTTGTTAACAGGGTTAGCTGTCGAGAGACTTACGGGTCCTGCCGCAAAAAATTCAGGGCGAGCCAGAGCGGAGGGCCGCATTTGTTTCCCAGCCGCTTCGCGACTGAAGCAGCCGTCGCAGACTTTGATAACGTTCGTTATTGGTGTGCGAGATCGCCCCTTCTGGCCAGCGGGCGCGCCTCACGTGGAAGCCGGCCCGACTAGTCTCGGCCACACGCTTTGGGATGCTGAGTCACTGCAGACAGCTGCCGATTTGGCAGAACTGCGCACGTGGTAGCCCAAAGTCTTGCAGCTATATCGGACAATGCGCAGACCTCGTGCTCTGGTCAGCAGTTAGCTCGCTTGATGCACGGCGGTGAGCTTTCGACGGCCTGAGGCGGCGCTCTGGTCGCCATTGCGGTACGTTTTGACAAGCCTCGTCGGGCGCCGGGGTTGATCCGTCGGTGATGGCAGGCGGGGTTTTGCGGGTTGCGGGCAGCGGGTTCGTTTCGGGGCGTCTGCGCGCCATCGTTTATGTCGCGAGTTGCGGGATGCGACTGAGGACGATGCGCAGGATGCGCTGGTCCGGGCAGGATGTCGGCAGGTGCAGGCGAATTTGGGTCTTCATCTCGACCACGCGCGCGGCGATCTTGATGAGGCGCAATCGCAACGTGTCGAATTGGGCGACTGCAAAGCTCGTTTCGGCATCGCGGCGCGCAGGCCCCACATAAGCCAGTAGGCGCCGGCATGCAGGAACAGCCGGAACTGGTTAACCACCTAATTCCGGGACCGCCCACTTGACTCGTCTATGCCGCCCGGTGCGCGATCTGCGACCGGTTGCCTAAACATCGCTGTGAGTGTGAGGATCGTGACGCCGCTCTTTGCCCGGCCCCGCTGATGAGCCAAACCGGGCTGTCGGCGAGCTGTCGCGGCAAGCTTCGTTGACCCGAGACGAGACAGCGCCGAGGCGATGCTGCAGGGCCTGCCGGTCGGCGACGAGGGTGTCAAGGTGCAGCGGCTGGGTCCGGGACTTTTCGCCCTCGGCCAGGCGTGCGGGCCAGCGCCCGGGTGGCCTCGAGCACGAAGACGTTCGAAACGAAGGCTGAGACTGCCGCGTCCATGATTCTTGACGGCGGATCGAGCCCGCAAACGCTTGGCGTTTGACACTGTCCAATGTCCGACAATGTTGGAAATGCGACTACCAGAGTACAAGCATCGAATTGAGTTAAAACGGTTTCTCGTTGGCACAGTAAATGCGGTGTCATCCGCACCACGTCATCATTGAAAAGGAGAAGACGTTTCATGGTCACCCCACCAATGCCGCCGCCGCTACTCTTCCGGATGCATCCAAGTACGACGGCCTCTTCGTCACCTGCCGCCACCCAGCCAATGGCCCGGCAGGCATCGCCGCCCCCCACTACGCGGCCCGTATAAAGCACCTCCTGATGTCAATCGCGAACACCGCCCGCTGGCCCGCTACCACAAACCTCACAGGAGACTAATGCCCGTGACGGACATCAGACACATTGCAGCGCACGCGTGTAATTACACAAACTTCGATGCGGTTGTTATCGGCTCCGGGCCATCTGGATCGATCGTCGCCCGAACACTTGCGGAAAAGGGGTGCCATGTGGCCGTCCTGGAATATGGAGGCCCGGCTTGTCCTGGCGCCATGCTCGGGCCTCATCAAGCGGCCTACAGCAAGGCACTCACTTCCAATGGCCACGCCGATGGCAACCCCTGGACAGCGTGCTGCGTCGGCGGGGGGATGGGGTTCTACAACGCGATAACGTTCAGATACCGACAAGCAGATCTGTCAGCTTCCCAATATCTTACGACTGACATGGCGATTGACTGGCCGATTACTCTTGAGGAGCTCGAACCCTACTATTTGGAGATCGAGCATCTCTTGGAGATCAGTGGCGCGAATGGGTTTCCGTCGTATCCAGCCAGTCCGCGTGGGCTGATGTTATCCAATGCAATGCAGGAACTCGGCATAAGATCAAAAACCATCCCACTGGCAATCAGGCCGCCAGGGACCAACAAGGGATGCATCAATTGTTCGGCTTGCGATGAACTGGCGTGCCCTACGGATGCGAGAGCATCAGTGCTTGCAAGAAACATTTTGGATGACTCCGCCCTGCCAGGGACAATCTCGGTTCTATACGGCTGTTTCGTCAACCGGATCCAAATGCAGAACGACGGTCGGGCTGGAGCCCTTGAGTGCTATGTGCCGCTCTCATCGGAACTGATCCGGATCCCAATTGAAAGGGTCATCGTCTGCGCAAACGCGATACAAACAGCGGCATTGATGCTCCGGTCGAAGGGTGACCATGCACCGAAGGGAATAGGAAACGAATCCGGTCTCGTTGGACGCGGCCTCTCGTTCAAGATTGGCGGCTACTCCGTCGGCTACATGGAGCGAGCCGATCGGGGCTCCGATGCATTTGCTCCGCACTGGGGACCGCATTCGACCGTTTATACCGATGAGTTCTACGAACATAACGGCGCGCCATGCAAATTTGGCGGGCTCATTTATGAAGCGAATTTCCCTTCGCCGAATGAGAACGTAGGTGTTGTGCGCCTGCACTACATAGCCGGAGAAGAGCCATGGTCGCATAACCGCGTCGCGCTTGACGAGGCCGCTGACCAGTACGGTACCCCTTATATCCGTTTCGAATACCGAAGCTCGGAAAACGACCGTGCACGAAGGAATTTTCTCGCCGACCGCGCGGATGACATTCTGCGCCACCTTTGCGCATTCCGCATCGAGCGAGAGCCATATTTCCCGGGAAAAGGCAGCTCCCACCTGCACGGCACGATGCGCGCCGGTAGCGATCCGAGGAACTCGGTCGTGGACAGCTGCGGCAGGGTCCATGGGTTGACCAACATCCATGTGATGGATGGTTCCGTTATGAACTTTGCCGGGAACAGCAATCCGACCCACACAATCATGGCCAACGCCAGGCGAATGGCGATGTCACTCAGTAAAGGCGCAATTTAGATGCTCGGTCCTGGCGCTATCGGCCATTTGGCTGAACGGGAGCGGGACACCGGGTCATCCATCATGTTCCGCTTCGGCAATGGCGCTATAGCGCAGGAGATCAACGGCAAGATCTATCTGGATATGACCTACTGCCGCGGGGCTTCGCCTCTGCCATCGCCGGTGAATGAGCAACGCCAGATACTCGCCGGGAAAATCTTGGAAGATTTTTTGCCGCTTTGCAGCCGGCACACCGTTGGGACGAAGACATGACTGCACAGGTCACTGACACAGCCATGGTCGAATACTGCGCGGAGGCATTTCACACCACAGAGAGAGCCTGCCTTTCCAAAAGCATCATTGGGCCTGATATTGGGTGGAAAGCATTGAAAAATCACACGAAAACCGCAACCGTTAATGTTCACCTCGACGACTATGATCACGTAGCCTTCGATCTGGACGGAACCCTTGTAGATTCGAAGGCTGTGGTCGAAAGCGCACTCCGTCGATGGGCACGGGAGGAACGGATCTGTCCGGATAACGCGGTGCGGATGTCGGCCGCCCGCCGCGACATCGATTTGGTGGCGGCGATCGCGCCCGATCTCTCGCCAGAACGCGAGGCAAATCGCATTGCCGATTACGAGGTTCAAGCGATGAGACTGTTGCAACCGATCGAGGGCGCCGTAGAGTTCTATAGCTCCATCCCAGCAGAAAGGCGATCTATTGTCACCTCTTCGGCACGGGTTTCGGCCCTTGCCCGCCTTGAGGCGGCTGGACTCTCCTGGCCGCGGATCATGATTGCAGCCGAGGACGTCAGTCAGGGAAAGCCGTATCCGCAACCCTATCAAACGCTGTTGCGAATGCTGCGCATCGCCGGCAAAAGATGCTTGGTTTTTGAGGATTCCCCCACCGGAATTGAAGCGGCGATCGCGGCAGGCTGCGACTGCGTCGGCGTCGGCCCCAACGCCAGAGGTCATCCTGACACAAGGGACTGGATAGAGAACTTTGCCGAGGCTTCCTTTCAAACTGGCTGAGTTGAACCTGCTCCACAGAGTTAAGGGACCACGAATGAAAGTATCAACGAAACCCCGCACCTCACTTTTTGATGAGGTGCTGGTAGAAGGCTCGGTACTTGCCCATTACGTGGCGGAGCGAAACCATTATGACGAACTCCTCGATGAACTATTTCGTTCGTCCGGAGAAGCTCGTAACATGATCGGCAGCCGTTGTATTTGGCACATAAATTCCACCGCATTCGGCGGTGGGGTGGCCGAAATGCTTCCACACCACATTTGCCTTCTTCGGGAGCTTGGTTTTGATGTGCGTTGGCTCATCTTTAAACCGAAGGAAGAACAATTTTTTCAATTCACCAAAGCGCTTCATAATTCTCTTCACGACGTCAAGGTGGCAGGCCTGAATGATCTGCTCCCGCATTATCTTGAGGCATCGGAGAAAGGCGCTGCCGAGCTGGAAGGGATCATCAGGCCTGATGGCTTTCTGGTAATTCATGATCCGCAGCCTCTTGTTGCAGCTGCGAAGTTCCTTGAATCTCACCCGCACCCGGCTATCTGGCGATGCCACATCGGATATCCGAAGCGCACCCCGACAGTCGACAAAATCTGGGAATTCTTGGGCGAATACCTCCATCAATTCCAACGCATTGTCCTAAGCGCCAAGGAATATGCCTTTGATACTGATCTGCCCATAGATATCATCCCGCCATCGATCAGCCCATTTTCAAGCAAGAACCGTAATTATGAAGGGCCAGCGGGCCGGACGCTAGACCATTCGGTTTCGTTCAACGGCCAAGAATTCGAACCCACCCCCTCCCTTCAGGACATTCTCGGCTCACGGTATTTCCTTCATGTATCCAGATGGGATGGACTGAAAGGTATTGACCGGATTATCGCCGCTTACGATCGCTTTGTGAAAACGGCGCTCGCGGAGGCCTACGATACACGCCTGGTGATCGCGGGACCGGATCCTTTGGATGTTGCCGACGATCCTGAAGGACGGGAGTATTTCGAGAAATGCGTCCGATTATGCACTCAATTATCGAAGGAAGTGCGGCGGCGCGTGTATCTGGTTTGTATCTCGATGAAGGACCACGACGCAAATGCGGAAATCGTCGGCCGGCTGCAACAGAACGCCCATGGAGTATTTGCGCTATCTCGCGAAGAGGGCTTCGGCCTTACAGCAACAGAGGCTCTGTTCCGAGGCAAACCCGTCGTAGTGTCGTCCGCCTTTGGTCTGAAGAGGCAGGTCGTAAATGGGCTTAATGGCGTTGTCCTCCATGAGCCGGACATCGAGGACAAAGCTGCAGAAATGATGCATCACCTTGCGGTCGGTTACAGTGATTTCGAGGAGATGGCCAGAACCGCACACGAACGCTGTCTGCGCTCGAGCACGCAAATCTCGCAAATCCCAAAGTGGTATCACTCGATGCAATCAGCTCTCTCCAGTTTTGAGGTGCGTTATCGGGATTCGTTCAATCCAAGAGTCATCTGAGCCAGGCGCCGGACGTCTCCGCACCGGAGGACGCGTAAGGTGTGAACCGGCTGCGAAAAATTGGACGCCGATCGGGTCAGTTCTGTAAACGATGACGTAATTGCTGCCGTCGCTCCGCCTGAACCAAAGGCCGAAGCGGATGCCCGTCAGCAACCAGTTCCCAATCCTTTCGCCGGAACTGTGACCCAATCGATCGACTGAACTGCAGCCGTATTCCTTCGACCACAAGGGCAACCTTGAAACGACCATGATCTACGACCTTGGCCTGGTCGATCCCTTGCGACCGGTCACTGAAAGGCGGGGTGCCCTGCTCGGCATATAGGGCTTGACGTCATTTGAGGACCGTGAGGCAATCGACCGGCGGCGAGTTCTAGCCGCGACAATCCATCAATGAAAGCTTGATTCATGGAAGCCCTGCAAGCGCTGGTATTGACGAACGCGCAGTTGCGCGAACTGTTGACCGAAGCCGCCAAACAAGGCGCCGCCCTCGCCGTCAGGGAGCTCCGCGCCGACCTGCACCAGACCCCAGAGGACGCGTCGCTGCAAAAGCTCCGTGCCTACCTGGCCGACCCGGCATCGCTTGCCAACCCGCAAGGCCATTGGGCGCACAGCGGCATCATCCGCCAGATCCACCGACGGCACGCGGCAAGCCGAAATCCACGGCGTGGTTCATGAAGTTCCAGCGGGAAACCGGACTGTCCGGATGCCCTACCCGCCAAAGTCCTGCCTACGGCAAACGGCGGGAATGGTCATTTGCTGCCATCGGGCTGGCATGGAATGCATACTACCGCCAACGGTAGCAGGCGATCCGCCTAGGCATTCATGTCGGCCCACTTACGGTGTGGAGGAACTGGCATGGGGGGTGTTAAAGTTCCTGTTCGTTGGCGGTGTGCCAAGCGTATTCGCGCGGCTCACGCCCTCGCCGCCGGTCCAACACGCCTAGAAGATCAGTTACCACGCAATAGGCTTCGTGCAGCACGTGTTCAAAATAGACCTCCTCGGGTTCTTCCTTTCCGGTCGTGGGGGCATTGAGCCGGATCATCATCTGTGGGACACCGCCAAAACGCCCCTTTCCGTACCTGCCCAGTCCATAACCCATCGGCTTTGAAATCGCCTGATCCGACGATGACACCAGCGGCTTGTGCTTGACAAGTTCGGCATGCTTGTTCGCCTTCGCTAGGTCTCGGATGAGCCGAAATGCGTCGCAACCATCTGCAATCCGCTGGCGGAAGTAGCTGTCATTTCGCTGATCGGATGACACTGCTGTCGTGAAGACGACGCCTTGACCGTTTGTTTCATCGAAGTCTGTGATGTCGATACCTTTTTCGACAACTTTGCCATTCGAGTTCTGGCTTCGTCTAACGTAGCGCCCCCCGAGGAAGTCGAATGGGTCGATGTTGTTCTGTGTCGCTTCCGCATAGATATGCGCTACCAGAGAATCAACGACAGCAACGGCAAGAAAGGCGCACCGCCTGCTACCGAAATCGGCGTCAAATTCCTTCAGGGTCGGCTCGACGATTTCGTCATGAAAGTCTCTTGCATTCATCCTGCGGCCTGCATCTTCGTGCCGGGCCACTGCTGCCCGGGGACCAGGTCCACCTCGTGGAATCTGATAGCTGGTGAACAGACCCGGTTCTGGTCATCCTGCGAATGAGCTTGTTGTATACCAGCCGATCTCTTTTTTTGCCGGTTACTAAACCCGTGATCATGGCTGTCGATTGTCGAACGTTAGCCCCGCACGAAACGACCTTTATCGATATCTCCCGGAGGGGGAGCGCTGCACTAGGCCAAGGTGGATACGACGGAGCCGCATAGATCTGCTCCCCAAATCGGCAAAAATATCGGCAATGTTCGATCTATCCGTTTGCCTTATCTCTATGTTCCGACTTACGATTCGACCGGCAAAAGGATCGGCAAAAAATGGCATCTACAGCACTTATGGAACCGCTGCTTCCTGAGGATCATAAGCATGTTCTCGAGGAACTGGCCACCGAATTGGTGGACAGGGCAAGCCGCCTCGGTGGTCGTATCCATCCCGTCCTACGGGACAGCCTCGGCAATCTGGTCCGGGCAATGAACTGCTACTACTCGAACCTCATCGAAGGCCACGATACCCACCCAATCGACATCGACCGCGCTCTCAAGGGTGATTATGCGAACGATACCAAACGCCGCAACCTGCAAATTGAAGCTCAGGCCCATATCGACGTGCAGCGCCTCATCGACGAAGGTGCCGGACCAGCACCCATTGTCTCCATCGAATTCCTGCTTTGGGTTCACCGGGAGTTCTGCAGCAGACTTCCCGATGAACTCCTGTGGGTAACAAACCCCGCCACTGGCGCAAAACTGCCGGTCGTTCCGGGCGAACTGCGGAAAAATCACGTCCAAGTCGGTCTCCACATACCGCCCGACCGTGACGATATCGAGAACTTCCTGAAGCGCTTTGTTGAAGCCTATCAATCCAAGCATCTGACACGGCTGCGCAGGATCATCGGCTGCGCTGCAGCACACCACCGGCTGGTATGGATACACCCCTTCCTTGATGGCAACGGCCGTGTCGCCAGGTTGTTTTCCTACGCTTGGCTGTGCGAACTCAACGTCGGCTCCAGTCTCTGGTCAGTTGCCCGGGGGCTCGCCCGCCAGGTCGACGAATACAAAGCCAGACTGCAGACCGCCGACGAACCGCGTCGTGGCGATCTGGACGGCCGCGGGTCGCTTACCCTCAGCGGGCTTGAGGAATTCTGCGCGTTCTTCCTGCGCACCTGCATTGATCAGGTGACGTTTATGGAAGGGCTGTTCGAACCTGCCGAACTCCTCGGCAGAATCGAGGTCTGGATCAACGAGGAGATTCGGGCTGGCCGTCTCTTAAAAGGCAGCTGGCCGTTGCTGCGCGAGGCCGTGATGGCAGGCGAGTACCCCCGCGGACAGGCTGCTGCCCTCACCGGCTATCAAGACCGCCAAGCGCGGACGGTCCTTTCCAAGTTACTCGCTGCCGGCGTGCTGGTGGCGGATACTGAAAAGGGACCCGTGCGCCTGGGGTTGCCCATCACCGTCGTAGAGCGCTGGTTCCCACGGCTGTACCCAGGCATTGGCTGAACAATATCGTTACCGCGAGATGGTACTGTTACTACCGCAGACGGTAAGGGGCGACGGAAGTGGCGATCGAAGAACGCAAATATCCGGGCGAGTTGGCATCCCCGCACCAGATTCACGAACTGGCGGAAGAGTACCGCAAAGCGGCAAACCTACTGCTTCAGCAAGGCCGACCCGGCAAGCCCCTTACCCGCGCCGTTCAGGTTGTCGGCGCGATCCATGCGATCGAACTTTATCTGACCGCGCTCTTGCTCCACCGTGGTCACAGCCCAATCAGATCCGCAAACTGCAGCACAATCTGTCGGCGCGGACGGAACAGGCCATGGAAATAGGGCTGATCGGTCTGCGCGTCTAACTAGATTCTTAAGTTTCTCATCTACTACTGTTATCGAATCTACGACCTGCGGTTTTGGAGACCGAACGTCCTTCTTACAACTTCTTGTTTACAAATCGGTATTTGGCATTTTTTTGAATCGATGTGCAAGGATTTGTGTAACAAAAAATCTGACCACGTTTGGCGATAAGCCTTTCACACACGCCAGCTGCCACCCGAACGGCATGAGTTAGAATCGTAGAATCTGCGACGGCAACAACCCTAACCAATGCTGGGGAAACCGGATGGATTTTGACACAGCCAAATCAGAACTTGCCTCGCGCCTTCGCGCCCTCGACGCAGCTGGCCCCTTCAGGCTTTGAAGGTTTGACGAGAGACGTTTTGTCCGAAATCACCGGGCAGCTTTTCAGACTCGCGAAATCCGGTCCACAGGGAGGCTCCGACGTCCGGGCGGTCGGCAGCAATACGATCAAGATCGGCCTGGAAGGGAAACGCTACGCGGAAAAAACGCACCTTGGCTTAGATGAGCTGCGGGCAAAGTTGTTCGACGCTGCCGTGCAGGACGACCCCGTAGACTTGTGGATTTTGGCGACAACGAGAGAGATTTCTGCCTCCGATCACGAGCAGCTGTCCAAATCGAGCGTATCTCAGGGGATTGCGGCCCTCGTTCTCGATTGGCCCGCAGGACAAGGCGTTCTCCCAGATCTTGCCGTTCTGTGCGCGGAAGCTCCGAACGCAATTGCAGCGTATATAGGAACCGATGCCGTTATCACAACTTCGATCGCGGCGATCCGAGCTCACTCCAATTTTGACAAGTTTCGTGACCGCCTACGAAACCGCCTGACGGCAGCGGATATCGGCTACGCCGCGGCGACGGTGGCAATGTGTGACTGGATGCGGGCAGGGCTGCAAAACCAACCAAACGCGGGGACACGACTGGGCGGCCGCGGCCACGATCTACTCGCCTCCCCCGAAACGCGGATTGCTCGTAAAGCCCTGAGCGAGCGGCTTGATCAGTGGTTGGCAAATTCACGCCTGGCCGTTCTGATTGGTAATGAGGGCGTCGGCAAATCATGGTCGTTCTTGTCTTGGTGGATTGATCGTTCGCAACAGCCGGTTTCCTTGCCGTTGACGATCTTCGTGTCTGCCAAAGACATCCGGGACGAAACCGTTGAGGAGTTGATCAGTCGATTGCTGGCCACCCGCCTCCAACAAGGCGACCGCCAGTTTTGGCAGCATCGGCTTGACCAGTGGCGCCGTGCTGAAGCGGTCGGACCTCAACTCATTCTTGTAATCGATGGTCTCAATCAAAACTGGATGAAGCGCGATTGGGCAGATTTTGTCCAACCTTTGTTCGACCAGCGCTGGCTCGGCCGAATTGCCGTGCTGATGACATGTTGGCCCGATCACTGGGCAGAGCTTCATAAGCTCGCACCGCTGACCCCGGAGCCCGTCGAGATCCCAGTTACCGTTTTTAGCAATGAAGAGCTCGACCTCTTGCTCAGCAGGCATCACCTTTCCCGGGAGAGTTTCACCGAGCCGATGCTTGCGCTGATGAGAGTTCCGCGCCTCTCCTTGTTGGCAATCACGAGGCAAAAGGAGCTTGCTGAAAGCGGCGATATCACCCCTGAACGTCTAGCTTATGAGGACTGGAAGAACCGCATCCTACGGCGCGGTTCGGCGCTCGCCATTGGCGACGGAGAGTTTCAGGATTTTGTCCGCGACATCGGAACGACCCTGAGAAAGTCGGTCGAAAACTCTGCCTTTACCCGACGGGACCTACTTGACCGCTTGGGAAGGGACAGCGGCAAAGAACGGAAAGACTTACTCGAAACGCTCGGCGAGATCGTTGCCGGACGCTGGCTGGAGCCGGGAAAACGGGCGCATGAGTTCCGCGTTAATCCCGAACTTACGCCGTTTGTGCTCGGCCTGACGCTGGCGCACGAATTGAAACAGGCTCCTGACGATGGTCCGGCGGCTGCGATCATCGCTGGCTTTGTCGACCCGTTCAAAGGCCAAACATTGGGCGTCGCAATCTTACGAGCCGCGTCGACCATCGCCTTGCTCGACCCTGAAGTCGGTCGCGGCGCCCGGCGCGCCATACTGAAGCGCTGGCTGGCAGAACAGAATTTCATGCAGGTAGACTTCGATGCCTACTGGCGCCTGATCGGACTCGACGTCGACCTGATCTGTCAAAATGTCGAGGAGACATGGCTTTCGAAGGAGGGAAGCGGAAGCTTCTCCGATGAAATCCTTATCAAAGGGATGGTCCAGGCTTATCGGTTCCCACAAGTCGCCTCCCACCTTGTTCCCCGGGCTGAACAATGGCTGGGCTGGCTATGGGAAGACCCTGATGAAGGCCGATTCCTGGGCCGAATTGACCCCAGCTCCAAACGGTCGATCGAGAACCGGGCTCGGACGAAAGCATCTTTGGCAAAATGGCAGAACCGCGGAAGCCACGAATGGCCGAGGATCGAGCTGCGGACATCCGGAGACGTCAGTTGGTTTAGCCATAGGGTATTCGGCATTCTCTCATTCCTGCCGCGCGCGCCCTTTATTCGTGCCTTCACGGCTTGGGGACTCAGCCGAGCTGTGATGGGCGTGCCACGCCACCTCGAGGAACTTGCCTGGGTTTTGCGACTCAACAACGAAGATCCAGAGCCGTTCGAACTGGTCTTTTATGAATGGATCGAAAGGCTGCGTGCCGTCGGAAACGGGATTGCCAACGAGGCGGCGAATTACCTTCTCGAAGCCATTGCTGATCCGCGCGCGCAAGGCTTGCTTGGCAGAAGTGAGACTTCGGAAACGGAAAGTGACGGGAAGGCGGCGCAAGCCGCATGGGCAGATCCTCGAAACCCATTCCAGCAGCCAGGTCGCGATAGTCACAAAGAGCATGTCAGCGGACGCCTATTGTGGCTTCATCACCGCCAAAACGGTGACGAAGATATTCGTTTCAAAAACGCCAGGATCAGCTTGGCACGGCTCGAACCGGCCGTTTTGCAGGAGGTTGCTGTTGAGGCGGTCAGAAGCGCCTCTGACCGCACCCCTGAACAGCTATGGGGACTCGTGCACCGAGCACACAGCATCCTTATGCTGTTGACCGCGGAGGAACGCCACGTCCTTGTTGAGGCGATAGACAGCGTACTTGGTAGCGGCAAACTCGCTGATGAGAAGGAGCTGCTCTGGTGGCGCGCCCGCCGGCTGGAAGTACGGCTTTGGGATGCTTCTGCGAGCGAACAGCTTACAATTATCACGAAGGAATGCCGTAACGCGACCGAACTCGCCCTCCTCGATGGTGCGTTACCCCAACCGGACCAGACGCTTCTTCGGAACGAATTAGCCAAGTTTCCCCTCACGGGAACGAAGGCTGAAAAGCTCGTTTGGTTATATTATCTGCGCCAAAGGGCGGCCGACGAGACACTGCGCGGATGGAGCGGTTTGGCTGCTCTCATATCCGACGAGGACGAGGACGTTGGGCGTCTGGCCATTGAGTTGGCGGCGGCAACTCGTGAACCTTCAGTCATGGAGGCGGTCGCGGCAAGCGGCAGGGACGCAAAATCAGCTGGAAATCGACTCGAGCGGGCGCATGTTTCTCGCGCGCTGCTCGCTGCAAGTGAAGTTTTGGGCCGGCCGGACCTGCTCAAAAGGGCAGACCCTGAGGTCGTTGCCCTGCAAGCAATTTGGCATCCTACCGATACCGCCATCTTGCACTCATACGACATGTTTTTGCGAGCGGCCCTCGGAGACTCGCTTGTATTGCGATCGGGCCCTGTCGGCGATCACTGGGTTCGGCATGAGGCGGCCATGCGCGCCCTGATTTCCCAGGATTCGAATGGATTCCTGCCTTGGCTGACCAGCTGGCTCAGTGAAATCGACGATATTCCACATTTGGTGCTTATGGATGAATTTCCGCTTATCGCTCTTTGTCGAATGCTGTTCGAAGCTGGTGCGCAGCAGGCTGAAGTCCTTTGGGACAAACTCACTGAGAGAATGGCGGGCGGAATCGTAAAAAACCAAAGCTTAGCGCTTATGCCCATGAAATCACCTGTGGGTGAAAATGGTGATCGGATGCGCACCCGCGTCCTGTCGTCGGCAACGACGGATCAGGATTTGGCAGCCCTAGTTCAAGCCGCACTAAAAAACGGTCACGCCGGCTGGCTCGAGCGCGTCATCCGTGACGGCGAAGCCAGTGGGCGGGCCGGCGAGATTGCCAAGGCCTACACGTTGCTTGGATATTCCGATGCCGTTAGCCCGTTCATCAGCCTTTGGGAAGATTTCTCGGGTCGGGAGCCCAATCGTGGATGGCTGGCATCGGTCTATCAAGCCAGCCATACCACCTTTGAGCTGAACCGATGGGCGCGCCACTGGTATTGCGAATATCTCAAGGCTCCGGATCCAGCGGCGGCCTTTGCAGCCTTTGGGCTGCTTCTGTCTTGCCTCGATGGTAGGGCATCCCTTTGGATCAAAACAAAATCCGAATTGGCGCCGGCTGAAGGATATTTAAAGGCTCACTGGGATTCCAACGTGCATGAACTAAACGACGCTATAAAAAACTCGCGAGACAAGCTGAAGAAGACCCTATTCCACACCGCCATCATGGAGCAAACTCAACACCCATGGCTATAGCTTTGGAGACCGAATATCCTTCTCACAACATCTTGCTTACACAGTGATACTCGGCAGTTTCTGATTTGTTGTGCAAGGGTTTGTGTAAGAAAATCCAAGGTTCAGCGACCCCTCACGCCAGCGGCCAGGCTTCGGAGATTCGACAGGAGTTGCGTTTCAACATCGCTTTCTGAACAGCTCCAAATGTCCCCTATGGCGGGATACGCTAGCCTCACGTCCCAGGGCGAAAGCGGTCGTCCGTCGATTTGCGCGAACGGTGAATCCGTTTCGGTTAGGATCCTCTCCCGTGGCATCAATTCAACGAGCTTACGTCCCTTTGCTGAGCCCATCATCGAAGGTCCCACACTGAACCAGCAACCGATTTGAATAGCGCGCTCAAGCTCTCGAGTGCTTCCCGAGAACCAGTGGAGGATTGGCGTTCCGGCCGCCGGCTCGGCTTCAAGAAGGTCCAGGACTTTAGAGGCAGCACGCCGCGAATGCAGACTAATCACACGTCCGCCTACCTTACTGCAGGCGAGCAAGATTCGACGCAATGTTTTGATCTGCAACTCAAAGCTGTCGCTCAAATGCGGGCTGCCGTCGAGCCCGACCTCGCCGACATAGCCCGTTTCCGACAGATAGTGCTCGAAGAGGGCTATTTCGGTGTGGCGCTCACGTACCAGTTCTGGATGGAGCCCCAATGCAATCCGAACGCGTCGCCGGTTTCCGATGAGCCGTTTCGTGCCGGTCCACGCTTTCGGCGTGGTCGTGACGGCCAGCAGATAGACACCTTTCTTTTCCGCTTCGTCTAAGATCGGATTCGGATCTTTGAAGAGATCAATGTGGCAGTGAAAATCGATCAAAGGACGCCTTGCACCTGTAATAATTTTTTGAGCTCGTCGAGACCACGCTCCACCACACCTTGAGCTAACGCCGTATCTCCGACGATGGCTGAATTCAAGGCGCCGCCTATCCACTCCTCCACGCCTAAAGTGTCAACCGTGTGCACTGCCGCAGCGACTGACCGGACATCATCGAAGTCGCGAAAACGGCGGCCCGGTGTTCCGATGGCATCATACTTGTAGGTCGGCGTCGCGTCGGTCACGCCCCACTTCAAAAACGACGCGCGCCTAACCAAACATGGGACACAGCGTCCGCACTGCTGGAACCCCGTGCGAGCATAGCGACCGCAGCTGGTAGTTGATCCAATGAGTTGCTTCAGAAGCGGCTGGTTCTTGGACTCGGCGAGCATCTCCCCCTTGGTTTTGTACTGATAGGGGTTTACCAGCTTCACGCTGAGCCCAGCGGCATCAAGGACCTCTTGAAGCTTCGCCAGATAGAAAGGGTGGGTCGTACGCGTGCTGAGCGAACCGAGACGCAGCGGCGTTAGCGGCACGTTGAGGCTGATGAACCCGTTTTCAGGCACATACAGCTTTACCGCCGTCCCTTTCCCGTAGGTTTGGAGGCAAGTGGCCGCAAGAACCCCTACCCCGAAAAACATCATCGATCGCGCGCGTTGTGACCTTTCCGACCGCCCCGGCGGTGAGGCGTTGTGGTTCACTTGCAAATGCATCGCCTGCTTGGCGATCCGCTGGGCGAAGGTTCGCTGGTCGTGCTTGTCACCTTTTGCGATCTGGCTGACCAGGAAAGGCAGGTGCCCTGCGGCAACAAGGTCCATTGCACCGATGAGACTGTCCATCCCGCCCGACAGCAAGCAGACCACATCTTCGTTGCGGACCTTCACCGGATTAGGAGGTGCCGGAAGATATCCGCCCCCAATGAATTCCAGATTCCAAATGTCGGCGGTCAAGAAGCGAAGCGCTTCCTCAAGTTGCGGTGCAGCACTTGTCCAAAAGCTCGGATCTATTACAGCGACCGTGAGCTTGATCTGGCGCGTCCAGCCATCAGCGCTTGTCGTTCGCGTGGAGCTTTCGTCTGCCGCGATAACCGAAAGCGCTAATGACAGAAAATCCCAAGCGCGTGCCGCAGGGCTGAGACTTAGCGCTCGCACCACTGGTGGGATGGTAGCTCCCACTGAGCCGACATGTGGCGACGATCGGTAGCCATACAGTACGAACGGCGTATCGACGCCGGACGGCAAAGATGTCCCTGCTGGAGCGCATCCGACGGTCGTCATAGGTAGCTCTCAAAGATTTCGAATGTGTCGCGCAGGATGGCGTCGGATATTGATACTGCATTTTGGCGGTTCATCGGCTGTGAGGCTCGCTGGACCCTAAAAGCACGCGCGACCTCCTGGCGGACATAAGATTTCATTTCCTGGAGTCGTTCGACGCCCTCCGAGTACGAGTCCGCTTTGTCGAGAACCGCCTTTCCGACATCGAGTTCGATACGGTGCGCAAGATCGTGCGCAATGTAACCCTCCACGACGCCATAAATCTGCGCCGCGTTCAGATTCGTAAGGTCCGCACTCGGATCCGCGTCTAGCAACTCAGAAAGCGATCGAGAAACCGAGTCACGCGCGGCTTCGCCGTCTTGCGTGCCGTCAACTGGGGCCAGCGCGTTGGCAATTATGTCCGCGATTTCCGCCTGCGATTTGCCGGCGAGCTGGGTCGGGTCCAGCGCTAGTTCCGTTGGGATTGGGGTCGCAGTCCGCAACGCATCGAGCACGCCATAGAGACCGCCGGCTCGCTGGGCCGTACCGCCCATACGCCGTGCTGCAGTGGATGATCCGCCAAGACCGCTGCGGGAATAATGACCAAGGCCTCGCCTGAGATCGTCCCGAGAACCGCTGCGGGCGAAGCGCCCGAGACTGGTGCGCGCCTGCTGGAAGCGTCGTGGCGGCGCCGCGGGAACCGGTGCCGGCAGAGGTGGCGGCTGAAGTGGCTGCGGTTGCTGAGCCGGCGGCGCCGCTGGCGCCGGTTGACCGGGCGTTGAAGGAACCCATTCAGGCACTAGCGGGACATCCTTGCCCGGTCCCCGGCTCGACGTGGAGGTGCCCATTATTTCCCCGCCTTCTTTGACGCCGCTGTGATGGCCCTTTTCACAGGGTCCTTGATATCGGCTTTGCCTGCCCAGCCGCTCAGGATGGGCGTTGCCCATGGTTTGTCGGCAAGCAGGGGCACAATCGCCGCTGTAAGTTGCGAGCCAGGCAATCCTGCGAGAAATCTTGTAATTGCTTGGACATGTTCGCCGGGCGCTTGGGCAAGCGTTAGCAATCCGAACAGCTCGTTCGGCGTGCCCCATATATTGACCATTCTGGACCTTCCGAGAACGCGCTCGGTAATGATCCCGAGCTCGTGCGCCGGGAGGGTCTTCAGTTTGGCGCCAACAGCCGCGCTCTCTGCATTGAGCTTGACGACTGCTTCGAGAAGTTCTGCGCCCTCTGAGGAAAGCCTGTCAGCTGCTGTGATGATTGGCATGTGTTCTCTGCTGACATAGACCACGCCCTGCAGATTCAAATCCGCAAGCGGCGGCTGCAGTGCGAGCCATTCGCGTACGAAGTCGCTATTCCAGTCCCCTTCGAGTTGCGGGATGTCCGCATTCTTGCCAGCCGCTTCCTCCCAAGGCGCAAGAAAAACCGGCTTTCCATCGCCGCTCTCGTTAATGGCAGCCAGAAGCTCAGAATACGCCTTTTCCGATCCGCAGCGCTCGAACAACAACATTTTCGCTAGGGCCGTCTCGTCCACGTTCACCTTCTGCGCCCGTGCGATCGACATACGAATGGATAGTGTGTTCAGAACGCGCTTTATCAAGCGAGGATTGCCAGCAATCTTTGATGACGTTGTTAGAATTGGCGCGATACGGTCGGCCAAATCCAGCTGGGCTGACAAGGCTGCCGTGGCCCCGGAAATCTGTGACGCTACAAATGCGCGATCGACCCGCTTGCCTGTCCACGTTTCGCCAAGGCGTTGGCTGATTGCGTTGCGAACCTTGTCCTTTTCTGCCTGCGGTAGCGTGCTGTTCTCGACGAAGAGCATCATTAGGTATGCGCGGACGTCTTGTGTTCCGAGAGGCGGAACGCGAATAGGCACCTGTATCAGTTTGTCGAAGTAGTTGGTAACAAGGTCATCATTCAGCGCCATCCCTTTGAAATGCGCGCGGACGGCCTCGCGGATAACGGCATCATCGGCTGCAATTACAAAAGCGGTTCTTTTCAAAAAGAGAAACAGACGCATCGCTTCAAGCGTCGCAATCGCAGTCGGCGGAAGACAGCGGTCGAGATCGTCGATTAGAACGACAAGCGTCACATCCAGCTCGCGAAGCGTATCCTCCAACGCATCGCGAAAATCATGAATGGCTTGCGGAGGTGTTGGGCCTGCGGGAGCGGCGGCGGGGCCGATTAACCCTTTTCCGCCTTCTGCCGCCTTTGATGCCACATCAGCTGCTTGGTCAACGTCCTTTTGGCTTATGGAGCCGTCGAAAAGGCCTTTGAAAGCCGAGGTCCCTTCTGCCAAAAGACCTACCGGCGGCAGTCCTACTGCGAGGGAGGCCACCGTGGTCGCACTGACGCTGGCAAGGCGAAACCAATTTACCCGGGCTAGCAAGCCTTTCGCCTTGTCGACTGCTTTGTCGACGGCGCCTTTCTTCTCTTCGGCCCGCGCCAGGATCGCACGGGCGATGATTTCCATTAAGGCGGTTCGCGTATCATCAAAGCCCTGATACAGCCACGCGTTGAATTCGACGAACAGGAATTTGTCGCTGCCTTTCTCGCGGAGGGATTGCGCGAGCAGCTTCATCAGAGATGACTTACCGACACCCCAGCCGCCGGACACGCCTAGCGAAAGCGGGCGGCCGTTAGCCTGTGCTATCATTTCCGCCGCAATGTCAGCGACATACCGAAAATTCAAAAAATCCCGATCGGTCTCATTGTCAGACCACATGGCTCCCCCCCGGAGTAAGCGGCGTTACTCTATATTTGAACGAATCAATTTAGACAGATACTTCTTCCCATTGGAAGCATAATCCCATTGGGCTGGGCAACGTTGTTATTGCATTGAACGACCGGCGTCTATGGCGACCTCGTTGCTTCACAGCCGGAAAGGGCATTAATCAACAGATACTTCAGGCGCTCTCCAATGCCAGTCCGGCAGTCGCCAGTTCGGATACCCGCGAAGCATGCCGTTAATAGCTTCCGATAGCGGCATCCGTTTAATGTGGCGGCCCCTACTGAATCTGACAGGCGGCAAAACATCGGGATACGTGTCCTTACCCGCAAGATCCACTGCAAACGGTACTATTTCCTCGCAATCACATAGGAACTCACCGGTCTCACGGTAGTACTGGATATTTTTGTAGCTGAGGGCCTTTGTCAGCCTTAAGGCCACTGGGCGCTCAGACATGATCCAACAACATTTGACCCCGGAGCGCTGATAACGCTCTCCCCTGGCTAGAAAGCCATCCAAATGCTGGCTTGAGAGTTGAATCTCAAATGCGACCGGCGCGCCATTGTCAGCAAAAACCAGCGCATCTGCTATCCATTCGGCACCATTTCCGTCTGTTCCCCAAACCTCCAACTCGGCCCGAAATCCCATAGCTCGAGCTGCCTTGACAACATCGATCTTCAGGCGGGTGTGAGCGTAGCTTTCGGGGTGGGGAAGTTGTCCTGCAAATCCAGGGGCATGCGCGAAGAACCGTAGACCTCGGATTGATGTTTTGGGCACGGCCGGCCAACCTGTCCGCGGCATTAGCCATGTCCCCAGCGGTGCAGCGCAAATCCCCAGCCAAACGGCATCAGAGACCGAAAAGGCCTCGGCCGTCTCTCCAGTCATCGCGTTGTACGCTATCTGCCCCAATTATCCGTCCCCTTTCACCCATCAATGCTGCCGCAGAGCTCTAGATCATTGCGGTGCGAAAAGATTCACCGCAGAAGCAGTGAGATCCTCGTCCACCTCTCCGCCTCGATACACGACGACCTTAGCGATCACAGCGTTTGCGCAGTCGATGATCAAATGCAGTCCCAGCATGTAGTCGTACTCTCCGGCCATTGTGAGACCGCGTAGCTTTGCGACATCAAGGTCGAGCCCCCTCGGGTTTGCAGCCTTTTTCACCTCGACGACGGCACAGTTGTAATGGGTTCGCCTGCGGTGAACTATGATGTCGGGGAAGATTGTGAGGGCAGAAGTATCATCTGGGGACGCCTTCAACTCCTCTGGCCGAGGCAGATTCTTGGTCGCGTCTCCTAACCGATTGTATTCACAGTCGGTGTGCCATTGATCGAAGTGGGGCGCGATGTGCACCGCTAGACGGTGCGTCAAACTGCGCTCGTTAACCTCAACTTCCAGAAGGTCGGTTTCGGTGGCCAAAAATTCGTCAGTGGCTTTCGCAAGGCGGGCAAGTGTTTCCTTCGGTCCAGGAAAATCTTTCGGACGCTTGGGATCCGCCCAAATTGCGTATTCCATGCTTACTTCCCTCCTTGCATTTGACCGTAATCGCCGGTAGACGTCGATTTTCGGCACCTGTGGAATCCAATCTGCCGTGACATTCTTGTTGCATGAAAATTACATGAGCTCGGCCATAACGATAGTTGTTCGAATAACTATTTGAAAAACTTTGGCGTACCCGAGACGATTCGAACGTCCGACCCCTTCCTTCGGAGACTGTCGCTCCCCCGCGAATGAGGCGCAATTGACCTTGGCCCGGGTCTAATCTGCCTCCACCAGCCGATTGCGCGTTGAGCACGTCGAGGATCAATGCCTGGCAACCAGGTGGCCGAAACACTCAGACGATCAGTCCCGGTGGTCCGATAGATGCTATGCCACTTTTTCGAAGGCTTGCGGCGACGCATCGCGCTCGAACGCGATCGTGCCCTGTCCCGGGCCAGGCAAGCGAGGCAGGAGCGGCCGCTCAGGTCTCGTAAATGGGACGGTTGCGCCCCGGCCGCCGCCCACCACAACGCTGTTCCAGCCGGCTCATGTTGTCTACCGTGACACGGCGGTTGTTCTCGATCCGGATAACGCCGTCCATTCTCAGTCTGGTCAACTGACGGCTCACCGTCTCGTTCGTAATTCCAAGGAAATCAGAGATGTCGGCACGCGTCAACGGCAGATCGAAGCACGCCGACCTGGCTGCCGGACCAACACTGGAGCCGATGTTGCGGGCGATCATGAGAAGAAAGCTCGCCACCTTCTCAGGCGCGGTCTTGCAGCCCAGAGTCACCATCCATTCGCGTGCTTCGTCAAGTTCGTTCAGCGTCTGCCTGAGCAGGCGATGCTCGAGCTCCGGTGATTGCTTCATCATCTGTTCGATTGCCGCTTTGGGAAACGAGCACAGCGAGACTCTCGTTGCCGCTTCGGCATGGATCGCGCTTTTCGCCTTAAACGGCTGTCCCAGAAAATCCGGCGCGAACTGGAGACCGACGATTTGCTGGCGGCCGTCCGAAAGGCTCTTCGTCAGCTTCACCACGCCCGATAGCACGTTCGAATAGCTGTTGAGGGCCTCGGCATCGCCAATCAGTTCGACGCCCGGTTCGACGCTGTGCCGCGACGAAGTCTTGGCGAGCTTAGCCAAACGATCTGGATCGAGCGCGCTGCAGAGGCCGCGGCGCCGTGCCTGGCAAGACAGGCAATAGGCGGGGATGCCGGAACTGTGAATGTCGTGCCGTACTGTCATTGATCGCTCTCCCGATCTGATCGCCCTCCCGGCCCAAGCGCCGGCACGATAACAATCGACGGTAGAAAAATCTTTGCGGCAGTTTGTCGTGCTGGAGCCTGACCGAAATCAGGGCTCTGGCTCATCTGCGAGTCCACAGTCCCGACGACGCAACAAGGTGGACCACTACATGCGACCGGAACTAGCTGCCAGACTTTGCGAGAACGTCCCGCGCTACACCAGTTACCCGAGCGCGCCGCATTTCCATCCGGGTATCGATGCTGCCGTTTACCGCGGCTGGCTGGAGGCGCTCGAAGGCGGCGGCGAAATATCGCTCTACCTGCACATTCCCTATTGCGATAGGCTCTGCTGGTTCTGCGCGTGCCATACCAAACAGACGCGCCACTATGAGCCGGTGGCCGCTTATTTGCGCTCGTTGTATGCTGAGATCGCGACGGTTGGCGGCCTTGTCAGCGGCAAGGGCCGAATTCGCGCGCTTCATTTCGGGGGCGGTTCGCCGACCGTGCTGAAGCCGCAGCATATGGTGGCATTGGGGACGGCGCTGCGAGACAATTTTGATTTTCTCGACGATGCCAAGATCAGCGTCGAGATCGATCCGAACGAGATGGACGAAGCCCGCCTCGACGCGCTTGCCGAAATTGGTATGACGCGGGCAAGCCTCGGCGTGCAGGACTTCGATCCGAAAGTGCAAAAGGCGATCAACCGCGAGCAAAGTTTTTTGCAGACGAAGGCGGTCGTCGACGGCGTTCGTTCCCGGGGAGTAGATTCCGTGAACCTTGATCTGCTCTACGGCCTGCCGCATCAAACCAGCGAGAGCGTACGTTCCACCGTGGCGCAGGCGCTCACCCTGGAACCGGACAGGATGGCGCTGTTCGGCTACGCTCACGTGCCTTGGTTCAAGAAACATCAGACGATGATCGACGAGGCATGGCTCCCCGGTCCCACGGAGCGAATCGCTCAATCGCGACTTGCTGCGCGAGCGATCGAGGACAAGGGGTACGAATCAATCGGGCTCGACCATTTCGCAAAGCCAGGCGATGCGTTGGCGGTAGCGGCCCGCGCGGGGGCGTTGCATCGCAATTTTCAGGGCTACACCGAGGATCGCTGCGAGACGTTGATTGGACTTGGCCCTTCGTCCATCGGCCGGTTTCGCCAGGGCTACGTTCAGAACACGCCTTCGACTGGCGAATATCGGCGCAGGGTGGAAGGCGGGGAGCTGGCAGTCGTCCGCGGCATAGCATTTTCCGACGACGATCGCGTCAGGGGCTGGATCATCGAGCGACTGATGTGCGATTTCGCCTTCTCGGCGATCGACCTGGTGGAGAGCTTCGGGAAAGCCGGCCAAAAGCTCCTTCGTCAGGCAAGCTCCATCGCCCTTAAGGATTCTGCTCGACTGCTTGAACTCCAAGGCGACAGTTTCGTCGTGCCGGCGGAAAACCGTCCCTTCGTGAGGAGCATTGCGGTCAAGTTCGACAAGTATTTCGAACGTGGAACGGCCAGGCACTCAGCGGCAGTTTGAGCATTTTGACCGTAAAACTCGCGTCAATCGCGTTTGATCGATTGATAGCCATTTCCGCAGCACTGGAAATTGCGAGGGTTTCATGGCTATCGGTTGCAGATAGCAGCTGGCCTCTTTGACGGCTTTTCGCCCTGCCCCCAATTCCTGCGCGGCGTTCACGCGAGCTGGCCGGCGGCGACCGCCGTTCACCCGCGGGACGACTTGATCCGCAAAGCGCTGGAGGACCTTGCCAGTCGAACTTCATCCGGCTCGCCCTCCGAGCGGGCGACGGCGAGGGACGCCACCGCGTTAGCAATGACATTCGTCAGCAAGCGGAACTCCGACATGGGGCGGTCGGGACGACAAGGAGCGTTGTAGCCAATGTGACGAAGCCTACATCGGCCATGCGAGCTCACCCCTTCGAAGGGAGCATGGTGACAAGACGCAGCAGGATTCGATCGCCGATCAAGAGATCGATGTTCGTTGGCGGAGTGAAAGGCCCAGCGTCATGTAGATGTTGGCGCATTCCAGATTGAAGCAATATCCAGTCGGGATGATCCTGGCCAAAGCAATGCCGAACAGCACCGAGAAGGACAGCACCTGCAGGATGTCGCCTCCGGCGAAGGCACCTTCAATCAGGCCGGGATAACGTTCATCAGGAAGCTTGTCACGGACTGCTCGTGGACCCTTGGGGCATAGGTATTCACGACTTGGACATCGAGCGAGGCGGGATCGATGTTGAGGCTAGCGAGAAGCTGAACGACATTGGCGACGATCGGGCCTTCGATCAGCGGGAGCGTCAGAAGGTGAAAAAATAGGCATCGCCTTGCCGGCAACCCTCCCGACCTTCCGGAGATCATCCATGACGGCGATGCCGGTCGCAATTGTCAGGAAGATGACAGACGCGACGAGCTTGATGAAGGCATCACGGAGGGCCTCAGGCTCTCGCCGAGCCCCGGATAGGAGTGGCCGAGTGCGACGCCGAGGGCGATGGCGGCAAGTGTTTGGGCGCAAAGCTTGGCATAGAAGGGTTTGCGGGGTGCGGGAACCGCACCGCGGACTTGTAGAGCTGACATTGCACTTTCCCTGACTGGATCGAGAGGTGGGTTCCGACCTTCGCGGGCTTGTCCCCATCGCGGCGCCTCAGTCGAACGCGACAACGTCGCAGCAAGCGCCGTGCCAAAACCGCGGCGGCGCGAGAAACGCGCAGGACCCTTCATGTCGTGCTTATGCGGATTTCTGCTCACTGGCGGCTGGCGCGTGCCTATTCGACAGAAGGGCCGACGGTCAGGGTGGAGTGTCGCTCCGGGCGCTACATGCTGCCTGGCAGCGACAGGAAGGCCGTCGACGCAAGCTCTTTACGAGGCTGCGATCGGCATCTTGATTGTCGATTTCTTGCTATGGGATGCCGAAGGCTGTCGCCCGGGCGAGTGCTGGCTAGGCGCCTCGTTTGTTACCCCAGAGCATAACGTGCAGCTGTGGTAACACGCGGGCTTCGAACCACCTGTCGCGGGTTACGCGATCAACCAGCCACTCCATGCGTTTCATTATTCCATCAACGTCGACAGGCGCGTCTTCATTTCCGGGGTGTGGCGGCGTGTGATTGCCGGGTTGCAGATAGACTGGAAGTCGCGGAAATCTCGCGGCGGCCTCTTTCGCAAAGGCATAGTCATTTTCGTCGAAAACAACGAGCTTCAGCACGACTTGCGGCTTGTCCTGCGCCGCCTGGAAGCATGCCTCGATAGTAGCCCAATCGGTCCTCATTTCACTTGACGGCGGCTTTGGGCTGAGGACCAGCACGTCAAGTTCGGCGAACCATTCCCGGACCACGGAACCTTGGGTTTCCAGCGCAAATCGGTAGCCCTCATCATGACCTCGCTTGATGAGAGCACCGAAAGGCTGGATAGCCGGATTGCCGCCTGACAGCGAAACCATCAACGGGCGGCCGCCGGAAAGCGCGACCACGTTTTGCCACACCGCGTCGGAGGACATCATCTCCCATTCATGCCGGAATTGCCTGTCCACCGCATGCAGACTGTCGCACCAGGAACAGCGATAATCACATCCGCCGGTTCTGACGAAGACCGTCGGCAGACCGATGAGCACGCCCTCGCCCTGGATCGTCGGCCCGAAAATCTCACTCACGCGGATTGCAGGATGCGTATCGGTCATGGCCGGCATTCGGCCCATGTTTTCGGCGTCTCGCTAACCCGCACGGCCGTGGTTTCGGGCAAGCGTGCCTTGCACCATTCATAAAAGTGTCTGGCCAGACATTCCGCGGTAACCTTTTCATGTCCCAGCACGTCATTGAGATGTCGGTGGTCGAATTCATCATCGATATAACGTTTGAGCGGTGCCAAATCGTGATAGTCGCGGACAAAGCCGTGCTCGTTCAGTTCCTTGCCCGATAGCTCCACTTCGACGATGTAGTTATGCCCGTGCAGGCGCGCGCACTGGTGGTCAGGCGGCAAGGACGTGAGTTGATGAGAGGCCGAAAAGTGGAATTCCTTGGTGATGCGGAACATTACACGCTCCTCCTGCGCAACGCGTCGAGCCAGAAGCCGGCGTCCTCGTAGTCGGTGGGATCTGGGTGGCCACAGAGATGAAACGCCTCGCGCCGCTCGACGCACGTCCCGCACCGTCCACAGTGACGCTTGCCGCCCTTGTAGCAGGACCAGGTCTCCGCAAATGGCGTGCCGTGTCGGGCTCCATCCTCAACTATGTCCGCCTTCGTGAGATTCACATAAGGCGTATAGAGGCGAATATTCGCGTAGCCTTCGAGCGCGTGGTCTTGCATCATCTGGAAGGCGTCGATGAAGGCTGGCCGGCAGTCCGGATAGATGAAGTGATCGCCACCATGCACGGCCGTCGCCACCGC
This sequence comes from Mesorhizobium captivum, assembly GCF_033977165.1. Lineage (NCBI taxonomy): Bacteria > Pseudomonadati > Pseudomonadota > Alphaproteobacteria > Hyphomicrobiales > Phyllobacteriaceae > Mesorhizobium > Mesorhizobium captivum. Next base: position 41,138 of record NZ_JAVIJB010000035.1, on the reverse strand, counting down.
TTCGGACTTGCGCGCGGCAGCGAAGCCGAAGGCGATGGCCAACATGATGGCGTTCCGGTTGGGCACCACCGTGACCATCATCATGTCTTCGGCGTAGTGCCCATCGGGTACCTCCACATTGTCGGTCAGCGCGGAGCCGGAAAGGCCGCGGCCGATTTCGCGGATGTCGATGATGCTGTGCGGGACGTTCAGACGCTCCGCGCAAAGGCCGGCGAAGTCCAATTCCTTGCTGTGCCTTTGGCCGTAATCGAACGATAGGAGGCCGGCGAGTTCGTGCTCCGCTGCCACCTTGTGAGCAAGGGAAATGGAGTCCAATCCGCCGGAGCAGACGACGAGAGTCTTCATCGTTGGGGTTTCCTGTTTTGACCGGGTAGGCTGCGACCGGAGATTTCTCTGCTCTCCCAGTACCCCAGGGAGCCTCGTTTGTGAACTGAGGACGAGTTTGATGCGCTGACGTGCCGCTGTGCTCAAGCGGGCTGAGCCTGCAAGAAACACCAACCTGATAGACGGCCCACTTCACTGCATTCCAAGATCCAGGCATAACAAAATAGGCTCTGAAAGAGGCGCGGACCCGCAGAAACAAGGTTCTCGACGCTTCGATCAAGCGCCAAGTGGCCGAGCTTCGAGGACTGAAGGAACCGATTTTATTAATGGGCCTCGAGCGGAAGCCCAACGTCATTAACAGCCCGCGCCTTCAGGTTCAGGATTGGCTCGAATCGGAGCACGCCGTCAGTCAGTTGCCGAGCGTCAACCCAAACCAAACGATCGGGCGTGGGCCGTCTTCTGTGAACAAGCCGTGTGCGTCATTGCAATCACCCCTGTGTTGCGCGCAATTGCTCCCATGGCTGCGGATGAACTGGATTCGCTGGTATTCCAGATGGCGGTCGAAAGTGTCGGCGCGCTCTCCATAGGCTTCACTGAAAAGGCCGCGGCGATAGCCGCCAGGAGCCGCGGTATCCTGCTTTTCGACGTGCGGGTGGACGGTGACGCGGCGGTCCAGCGGATCGCGGCCATCCGATATCCAAGTGACCGGACCGGCGTGCTGGCCTTGGACATAAAAGGCGTTGTTATCCGCCATTGCATTGTCGGTGGAATTTTCTTGGGTTTGACCGCGCCACTGGAGAATTGGACCGGCCTGCCCCTGTCGATGCAGGCCAAGATTAATGTCGACGACCATGCCGCTCTCTTCCTAGGCGCCTTGCGGGAGGCCGGACATATGCCGGTCAGCTAGCCTGATTCATGAGGGTTGGCGGAGGTGGTGCAAGCCGTTGAAACGACGTGGAATTTGGTTGCTTACGCCAATCCTAATCATTCCGGAGACCACACCCGCCATGCACGATCCTACGCCGCCGCTGAGCGGTTTATCATCTGTCGGAGGCAAGTCCGTCGTTGCCCGTTTCGACGGCGGCATGCTGTCGTCCAACAGTGGCGTTCTGGCTCTGGCCGAGGTGGAGAAGTGGCTGCGGGTGGCGGAGCGTCTGGCACGCTGCATCGATGATCCGCGCTGCCCGGGCCAAGTCGTCTATATGATCGGCTTGCGCATGAAGATGATTGCCGCCGGTTATGTGGATGGCAATGATGCCAACCGGCTGCGCTCCGATCCGATCTTCAAGATGGCCCAGGATGCACCCCATTCGGGTCGGGATCTGGCGTCGCAATCGACAATGTGCCGGCTGGAGAACCTGCCCGGCGTGCGGGAACTGGTCGCGATGGGCCGGGCGATGGTTGTGCCTCCGTCCGGCAGATTCCGAAGCGGATCGTGCTCGACATCGACGACACCTTCAATGCCGTGCACGGCGGCCAGCAGCTCGTCTGTTCAATGCCCATCACGACGAGTACGGCTTCCAGCCGATCGTGGTGTTCGATGGCGATGGCCGCTTCGTCGCGGCCAAGCGGCCGAGTGGGGCACAAATCCGCCCCCACCTGCGCCGCCTGGTGCGGGCGATCCGGAGCAACTGGCCGAACACCCGGATCCTGATCCGGACCGACCGCCACTATTGCAGTCCACAGGTCATCGACTGGTGCCGCGCCGGTAGTGTCTCAGTTTGAATTTTCCGCCACGTGCTTTTTGTAAAGACCGCGCTTGCCCGGCTTCGGCGCAACGGCGTCCATCTTCTCGCAAAGGTCTTCCATCGACCACAGAGTTTGCGACACGCCAGCCGCCATTGCGGGCGTCATTTTCGACGTCTTATTCATTTTGATGAAGTTGTACCAGACGGTATAGATCGCGACCATGTGGACGTGGTTGTCGAACTTCTTTGAGAACGCATTGGTAAGACGCGTGAAGCGGCGGTTTGCCATGCGCATGGTGAGATTGGCACGCTCGATGTGCGACGTGCTGACATGCTCCGGATTGCCTTCGACGCGCGTCTTGACGCCAGTGCAGACAGCCGGGCTATAGCGGCGCTCTGGCGACTTGTTGCTTTCCGGCTCGCCGTACTGCTTCACAAGCATGGCATAATCGATGTCGGCTCCAAAGGCTTCCTCGACCGCATTGAGATAGGCGCGGTGACCATCGGTCGTAAGCTGGACGCGGTTCGCAATGCGGTCCTTCACGTCATCCATGAAGGCCAGCGCATATTCGCCGTCGCGACCTCCGACCAGCCACGACACGATAAGCTTGGTGTCGCTGTCCAGAGCGGTCCAGGTCCACACGTCGCCAGCGCCTTCGACCGGCTGCTTCATCGTCGAAACGTTCTTGGCCTTCGCGCCGACAAACGACCAGATTTCATCGCACTGGATACGCTTCGACGTGACGTTGCGGACTTCGCGGTCATGCAGATCGGCGCAGAACTTGCCGGCATCGACCAGCAGCTTGGAAACGGTGTTGATCGACACATCGGCAACGCGGGAGATCGACCGCATCGAGCTACCCTCGCAAAGCATCGAGAGGATTTGGACGCGGGTTTGCAGGGGCAGCTTGTTCATGCCCCTAGTATGTGAACTTTTATGCTTAGCGTCAAGCATTCAAGTTCAATTCGAATTTCGAAGTCTCGGCGTGAACGGCACGACACGCGTATCCAGGTGACCCTTTGGCAGGCCACAAAGCCGCTCGATATCACCCAGGCTAAGCGCTAGCGCTTCCTCTAATTGGTCTTTGGTCTGCACTCCGTGATCTAAAAGCATTTTGATAGATGATTCCAGAATTGTCGGTTCGCGCGTCTGAAACAGCTCATCAAGCGGCTCGTGATTTCTGATGCGCTTCATATTTAACTGCCGCATAATATAGCCATGCTGATTTACGTTTATTAACTCCAAATCTTTACATCGATAGGCCATAGCGGCGATAGATACACCCCACTTCTGCTTCAAAAACTCAAAGTGACTAAGAGACGTACCCAAGACTTCCCGACTGAAAGTATCTTGCGGCAGAAGTAGCGCGCTGGCGAAGCGATTCGCCTGCCGCTCAATTTCATTAATATTGTCGGATGTAACCGCGACCGAAGAATGCAGCAACATATGCCCAAGTTCGTGTGCAAGATTATAGGCTGTGCGCGGACCGCTGGTTACATCGGACGAAAACAGCACGTATGGGCGGCCCGATTGCCAACACGACACCGCATCCATATCAGCGCAATCAACCGCTTCATGTATTAGAATGAACCCATGCAGTTCCATGATCGCAGATAGGTCTCGAATGGGTCCACGACCAAGCGACCAAGCGCTACGCAAAGCGTCAGCAGCCGCCTCGATTTGCTCAATCGATTGCGATGCCGGTTCAAAATCGAGCGATGGAAGATCAATCGTAGGCAGGTCGATGAAGCGCTCCAAGTACGCCACAACGTCGCTAGCCCATTCAAGACGTCGAGCGATGCGCTTGCGGTGGTGCAGCTCAACGCGTTTCAAACTCCGCCAAAATGGCAATATGCCATCTGCGGCGCGTTGCCTTGGCGTGGTGAAGAAGGCCGGAGGCTGCCGCGTTACGGCTATGATGCGACCGAAGGTCTCCCCACTGGGAGCCGACAGGCCGCTTTCCAGGCGGGAAACCGCCTGTTTAGTAATATCTAAGAGTTCGGCAAAGGCTTCGATCTGCAGGCCCCGCGCCTCACGAGCTTCGCGAATGCGCTCTGGGATTACCCTAGGCAGATTCCTCCTATCGGCCGAAAAGAGGTCATTCATAACTGCTATGCGCCTTTCTTCTTGGCGTCTTCTTCTAGCGCCTGAGCAACGTGGTCTTTCAAGCGCAGCACTTCCTTCGGGTCTGGCACCTTTGCAACGGCAGGCACTTCGGCGCCGCGTTTGGCCACTTCTTCCAACACGTTGATATGGCCAATCCAGGTATCAGTGTCAGGAGCCGGCGCACCCCAGCAGAGATGGCTAAGCTTTCCATCATGGGCCGCGCGAAACGTCAGCCACGCGTAAAGCTTGGGTATCTTGTGAACCAGCTTGTTGATGTCCTTGTCCTTCTCAGACCAGCTCAAGAGATCGGGTTGGATTGAGAGCCGCTTATCCTGTCTACTCTCTGCTTCGTCCGGGAAGCCGTCGACATCATCGGTACGGACGACATGGCCGATTGCACCTGTAGCCGTAATCTCCAGCCAATGCCAATTCCCCTTCGGCATCGGCTTCATAGCCGTGACGAACGGGAGATCGCCACGGTTACAATACAAATCGATCTGGTAGGCGATTCCGACGCGGCGAACGTGCCCTCGGATGTCCCGGCCGATCACATTGTTCAGGAAGGATTCACCCTCAAAAAGATGCCCGGCCAAGAAACTTCCTTCTTGAACCGCGCGTGAGAGGAGAAGGTCACAAGACGGCGGAAAAGCTAGGCGCAAGCGCTCCTGAATTTCGGGAATGATGGGCATTGCCAAATTGGCTCCGATCTGATTCGTGCAAACCAGATTCCCAAAAATGGCGTTTCAGGTCAACTATGTTACCGACTTCCCCATCTCTTTTTTGCAGCGTCCCGTGCGATTTCCGCTCGGCGCTCTGGCGTCATATTGGCGGCGCGCTTCTTTCCGCCTTTCGAACCAAGCTCTTTCGCGGCAGCACTCTTGCCGTCGTCCGACGTGTCGTCGGTTTCCTCGCCAGTTGCAATGCGCATGACGCGGACGACGTTGCCGATCACGTCGGCGGGGCGTTTCTGTCCTTTGGGTCCCGTGGGCATTAGCTTGCCTGCACCAAAGAGTTTTCCTTCAAGGCATCCAGGGCTATCTTGACGATGCGATCATCAAACAGCCGCAACTTGCGCTCAGCCGCATCTTCGCCACCGGGCCATTTGGGCAGAGCTTCCCTGATTTCGGCAACTTGGGGAGCAACCTTTTCGTGGTGCACCAACCAATCGACAGTCGCGAGCAACTCCATTCCTAAGGGAGACTCGAATCCGTCGATAAGCCTGCTTGTGGCCTCCAAAGCCGATCGATATGGCTTTGCCTCTGCGGTAGAAAAGTAGGCAGAAACGTGCTCCTTTCGCTCATCATCAAAATGAATTGGCTCAAAGGGGCCGGCATCACCAAGTCGCTTGTCGCAATGTAAATAGCTCCCATCCAAAGCATTCAACATGTGCTTCATCTTGTCCGAATACGGACCATATTTATTTGCTCCAAATTCGAATTTCATTGCATCCAAACCTTCTCGGTTCGCGAATCGCTCTACGAAATAGCCAAGCTTCTGGACTTCAAGCAAAGAGCACTGGATTCCAAGAATACAATATCTCCTGACAAGTTCCGCTATCAGCGCTCGCGCTGGAGTCAACTTATCTACGCCAGTACGTTTGGCCACGTTCTGGTATTGGTGAGTCGGTTCATAAACAACAACTTCAACATCTTTTAGAGGGTCAAGCTTAGAAAGGATGAGTTCACGAACCTCCTGCCACTCTAAGCCGCCGTTGCCAGCACCCAAAGGTGGAATTGCTATGGATTTGATGTTATTGCGCTTCAAGACCGCTTTAAGGTTGTCCAGGCCATTTGCTATCCATTCAATCTTGGATGGATACCGCCAGTGCGCCTTGGTAGGGAAGTTGATTATCCATTTCGGGCCATAGAGGTCGTTCCTCTCCGTAACGAACATCTCGCCAAGCCGCACGCGCTTGTCCTCACAAGCTGCTTCGTAAAGCTTGAAGTTTTCGGGGAATGCCTCCTTGAACATCAAGGCCACGCCCTTCCCCATCACGCCGACGGTGTTGACGGTGTTTACCAGAGCTTCAGTGTCAGCTTCGAGTAGGTTGCCACGGACAAATTTGACCATCAGAGGAACCATCTCCTTTCCGCCAAAACTTTCGCATTAGCGCCTGCTTTCGCGGCGGCTGCCTCGATCTCGGCCTTAGTTTCTGCGTCATAGCAAACGATGCCGAGCAGCGCATCGAGCGGAACGTGCTTATAGACCAGCGCTTCAGCCTGATATTTCTCGAACTTGTCAACGTCATCGCGTTTGAAATCGCGAGCTTGCAGGGTTGGCCAAATGATCCAATTAAGATCGGCCAAATCGTCCGAGAACTGCGCCATCCTCAGATAGGCATGACGGTCGGTAAACACAAACGGAACTTCGAGCTTGGCCAAGTGACGCAGCGAAGACACGAGGATCAAGATATCCCGCATGGGGCGCTGCTTGATGCCGTTGTAACCCGTCTTGATATTGTAGAGCATCGGGCTGTAGGGCGTGAAATAGAAAGGAACATAGTCGCTCAGAGTACCGCCTGGCCCGCTTGGCACTGCTTTTTCAGTGCGCTTTTGGATGAGCTCCGGGTTGCCGATCTCGATATATTTTTTACCTTCCATGGTGGCGCGGCAGTGGCAGCCATCGGCCAACACGGGTCCAATGTTGTCCCTGTGGACAATCCGGAAAATCAGCGCTTTCTCTGGGTTGAGGTCTTTGGACATGATTCGGCGTATGCTGCCATATGCTTAGCGGCAAGCACAGCCCGGAATGGTCCTCGTGACGACTCTGCTGACAAGATTTTCAAACTGAGACACTACCGCAACGATGTTGACTTCATCCTCGGCGTTGCGCCCGCCACGACCTTGCGCAAGCATGTCGCGGAGCTGGAGACCCGCACGATGGCGCGCCTTGAAGCGTCGGCAAGACGGGCAAGGTCCGCCGCTTCACGGAGTTCCTGGATGGGGCCGCCAGTTGGAGCCGCGTCGAGCACGTCATCGCGCGGGTCGAGGTCGGCGCCAAGGTGCCGATACCCGCTTCATCGTCACCAACTTTGCCGGTGGCAAGGCCAAGGCACTCTACGAGGATGTCTATTGCCGGTGCGGCGCGGCCGAGAACCACATCAAGTCCTGGAAGATGCATCTCGCTGGCGACCGGACATCCTGCGCAAGAGCGACGGCTAACCAGTTCCGGCTGTTCCTGCATGCCGGCGCCTACTGGCTTATGCGGGCCTGCGCGCCGCGATGCCGAAACGAGCTTTGCCGTCGCCCAATTCGACACGCTGCGATTGCGCCTCATCAAGATCGCCGCGCGTGCGATCGAGATGAAGACCCAAATTCGCCTGCACCTGCCGACATCCAGCCCGGACCAGCGCATCCTGCGCATCGTTCGTTTTGGGGCATCTGCGTCCCATCGTTTATGTCGCGAGTTGCGGGATGCGACTGAGGACGCTGACCGCAACCCGCAAAACCCCGCCTGCCATCACCGACGGATCAACCCGGCGCCCGACGAGGCTTGTCAAAACGTACCGCAATGGTGACCAGAGCGCCGCCTCAGGCCGCCGAAAGCTCACCGCCGTGCATCAAGCGGGCTAGGTGACGGTAGGTCTTCGAGGACCTCTGGATCGCCAATGCACAATGCCCCAAGTATACAACTTATCCAGTCTTCACCAACCAAGCTTTGGTCGGAGTAGTGCTTGTCAGCGTCTTGGGGGACGGCTGGAGCTGGAGCGGTCATTATAATGGCCAACGCCGTGGCAGCAAGTATCGTTCGTGGCCAGTGAGACCGCAATTTCAGGAGCCTCGAGCGCGCCACAGCGTCTTTTTCTGAGGTAGGCATTTTTCGTTTTCCTTTTGGATCATCACGGATTTGAAGAGGATCTGGTGTTATGTGCCATTGGGAGAGCCGGCGAAGCAGATATTCATGTGGTCGAGTCATAAATTCTCCTGAATGTTTGTTTTACGAGAATCTGCGGGATAGCGATCCTGTCTGCCGATCGCAGCGAGATCCAACGGAGCTAGGGCGTCCCACGCGGGATGCGCAGCCTGTATTGCGTTCGGACGAATGTAATGTGAACTCCTGGGCTAAAGACTGCGCGACGAGCCATGTCGGAACACGTATCATGGCTATGAATATGCAATTGGCATGCCACCAAAAGGGTTGTGAGCAGCGACCACAAATCGGAGGAGTCGCCCCTGGCCGGCTTGATCCTAACCCCTAGGATGTCTGGACCTGAACACAGATTGTCGTCTATCGGACGCGGACAAAATGCTGTGACCAACTGGGCACCGGGCTGACGCTAGAGTCCTCGGTTGAGAATTGCGCGTCTGAGAGCGGGATTGAGGAACAGGCGATCGCCGGTGCCGGTAGACTTGCGCAGCCGTGTGTTGCTGTTAGCATGGCGGCATAGGGCCGCAGGTGTGATCCGAGCGCCGAATGCTGGCGCATCCGCTGCATCCGGCGACCCATCTAGCGATCACTGGTCGCGCGTGATCGAGGTCACAGTGAGAGGCGCGTGGTAGAGTTGAAAACCCAAATTCGCCTGCACCTGACGACATCCTGCCCGGATCAGCGCATTTTGCGCATCGTCCTCACTCGCATCCCGCAACTCGCGACATAAACGATGGGGCGCAGACGTCCCGGAACAAGCCCGCTGACCTCAACCCGCAAACCCTCGCCTTCATCCACGACGGATCACCGCCGGCGCCTGATGAGGTTTGGGAAAACGCACCGCAAAGGAAACCAGATCGCCGCTTCAGGCCGCCGAAAGCTCATCGCCGTGCATCAAGCGGGCAAGCATTTGGCTAGAATGCAGCTTGTCGATTTTGATATCCTGCATCGGTGCCGACATCGCCGGCATGAGTGTCATGCTCGAAAACGGCTCCGGCGATTTCGCAAAACGCAAATGCACCGCGTCTTCCGCTCACGCGAATGGAGCCTACCGCGCCGAATCGGAGGCGTAAGGATCGATCACGATCGCCGCTTAGCCGCCCTACCCTTTTGCAATCAGGAGGAGCTTCCACAGCTCACTCGGCGAGTCGACACGAGATCGCAGATGGCAGTTGGCCAAACACCAAAACTGGCGTACCGATGGCAATCGGCTTTCCTCGCTGGAGGAAGTGCAAGGCCTCTCGCCAGGCGGAGGCGCATGCGATGCCTACACCCGCTGCCTGCTCGAGGATCTGATCGACGCATGGTCGGACAAGGCGTTGGGCGCGGCCTGCCTCGACATTCCTAGAAGCGCGCCGGCAGCCTGGGCGGGGCTTGGGGCGAGACTGCCGGCGCACGCCACTCACGAAGAGCGGCCCCTTTTTGCGGTTCCGACACAGATAGTCAACCCAGCAGCGTCCAGGTGCCCGCTGTGCTGTTGTAACAGCGGTGGATGTCGGCCGTGTCGGCCGATTGTGGCTGGTGGGTCGGGCCGCTCTGGCCCGGCCAATGTGAGCTCCAGCCAGTATCGCCTTGCCGAGCGCGCCGTCGGCAGTCCTTTGTCGCGAGCAGATGCTATCATGCAAGCGTCGCAGCACTCCGGATGGCTATATTGCTTAAGACTGCATGAAGAAGCGTTCCAACTTCCTGTTCGGCGAGCCTGGGTGAAATCCCTGATTCGGACAGTTGAACGAGAATTTGCTTAGCGGTGTTGCGCCAGAAGGCATTCGCGTCTTCCCCGTTCTTGGATTCCAGGATCCGGGCGATACCTTCGACCAACTTCCGCCGCCGGTGCAGCGGAAAGGCGCTTATGTTCGAATCACACATCCATCACCTCACCCGTTGAGCCGGCGAGTTTGTATTGGCGGCTTAGAAAATCTGGTTAACAGCGCTTTTTTTGCCGGTGATCCGCAATGGAATAAAAGCGTCGGCCAGGCTCGGTGGACGGTGCCGCGATAGCACTGGAGACGGCGACAGGGGCGAGTTTCGAGTTCCTGTTCAAGAGGGCCGTCAGCCATGATGAGCCGCTGGCCATAGGCGTGATGCGGGTACAGCCGACCAGGCCAGCTGAGGGCAGGCAGGTTCTTGGACTTGATCAGAATCGAGTGAACCGCCATATCCCGATCTGCCCGCCAATTTCAGGCGGCCCATTTCATGGACGAGGCCGACCGGGCCTATTCGACGTCCGTTTTTTTGAATTGCTAGAGCGCTAGGTCGGGGACAAGTCTACCGATTTATCAGGGCGCCCTTGGTCTTCTTGGAGGTGTCTATGAAGGATTCCCGCATTCCTGAACCGGTTTTGGTGGCTATGTCAGAGGGGGTGCACATAATTCGCGCTTTTCGTGAACACCTTGGATATTCGATCGAGGACCTGGCGGTGACGAGCGGGCTAGCCGCTGAGGAAATCCAAAACATCGAGTCGGGTCTGAGGTACAACAAGGGCTATCGGGACCGCATCGTGAGGTCGCTATCCCTACCTGTGGGAATTCTTGCGGAGGCAGACCTATTGGGCGCTACGTGACCGCCTGGTTGCGCGCCTCCGATCTCGGTCTCTGGCAGCCCGATCTGAGTCGGGATCGCCGACGAGGGAGGCCAGACCGAATTGTTGCAGCTCGAGGCAGGTGCAAAGCGCAAACTCGAGCAAGATCTGTGGATAAGGTTTTGTCAGCTCCCCAGAAAGCGGAGGAAAACCGGAGCTTCTAACAGATGATTGAGCTCCGTGACGCCGTTCCTCCTAGGCGCGTCGTCCGCGAGGGTGGACTGCCTAGACAGATGAAAATAGTTGCAATGGCACCATGTGGCGGAAAACGCCGTCCGTGGACGCCGATTGTTCCGGGATGGTGCCATTGCTTATCGGCCTACGAGGCACTGGTCTTCGGTCTGGGAAAAGGTGTTTCGGGACTTCTTGGAAATCAGCGAATAACCGGCTCGCCGTGGAAGCGTCGCCGCGAGGGTGGCGAAACGCCGAACCCGACTTCCATCATCAGCCGCGGCGTGTGCGCCGGCACGGTGCCCATGTGGAAGCCGAACGGATCCTCTACGAAGCCAAGCCCCGCCTCTCCGATAAGGGTCACGGGGCTTTGCTCGCCATAGACGTCCAGGATCTCTTCCGCGGGGTGGCCGACGAGAAGCGTCAGCTGGTGCTTGAGCGCGCGGCGCCTGTGGCTGCCGCGGACATAGACATGCGGACCGGTGCCCTCGTCGACCGGCAGCAGGTAGAAGAAGAACTTCAACATTCGCCAGTCGTCGAGGTCGAAGTGGTATTTGCCGAGAGATGCCAGGTTCTTGTCGGCGTCTGAGGCCTGGCCGGTGGGGAAGCTCCACCAAACACGCGTAGTGATCAGTTTCGCCTGGCCACCGAGATAGTGTGCAGCGATATCCATGAGCAGCGGATCGTTTTGAACGGCGAGTGCCGCCTTGCAGCCGAGAATGCGTTCGAAATAGTGGCCGCTGAGCAACGGACGGCCGAATCGAGCCTCAGCCTCCGCATGATCCGCCGGCATGAATTCGAGACGGCGATCGAAATTGCCAAAGCAAGGTGTGCACCGGACGAAAGCTGCGATTTCCCCATGGATAAATTTCGGCAAAACGAGTCCGGAAAAAAGTCCATCCGACTGCAGCGCATCGACAACGTCCTGGCGATTGACGCCGACAAACATTGTTTCCCGGCCTTTCTGCGACGCTCGAACAGGCTTTGCACCACGCCAGTGCATTCTCCGTGCCGGCATGGTCCGGGCGAGCACGAACATCGGCAGCCACGCTGGATTCTCGCGAAGATCCGACAGATATGTCGGAATGCGTACGGCCATGCGACGTAGCATATTGCCATTTCGCGCGATTTCCTCGAGGCTTGCAGTGTCGGCTTTGTCGGTATTCGTAACGGTCATCAGGGTCCTCAGGTATGAATGCACTATCGACGAAGCATCGGTTCTCAGTGCTTCGTCACGTATTACCCAAACCCGATTCCCGCAGCGGAAGAACGCTAGCCACACGTCAAATTTTGTGCAACGCACAATTTCCCTCGCAGCAAATGCAGTTGGATCGCTGCGCGCTTTCGAATACGCCTTGCGAAGCTGGCACCTTAATCTGTCAGGAACTGTCCGGCATTAGGCAGCAAAGACCACCAATTGCACGTTAAGTACCTGGTTTTCGGGCCACATTCACGATGCCCAATTTGTGCAAGACTCGCTTGCGCAGATTGGCTTCCTACTTCTGATTAACCATTCGACCTCCTTTCGATCGACTCCTGAGCGCGTTCCAGGTAGCAGGCCATCCATGTTCAGGACGGCGTTCATACGGCTGTGACTTCTGGTGGCCAATCGGCCGCCGCGACCGTTGCATGCCTGCCGATTTGGAGCCTGAACATGAGCAATCAAATCCGCTATCGCCTTCTCGTCCGTGCAGCCCGCTGCCGTGGTCACGTGCGTCCCGTCTCGGTCCGGTCTTGGAAATACGCGGTCTAGCCGCCTTCCAAGCGGAGGGGACTGAGCCGTGGCGAAGTCCAGACAACAACCGAGAGGGCGGCATTTCCTGCTGTCGCCGGAATGCCGGACGCTCACCGTCATGGATCTCGCCACGGTCCGCGAGGAGACGGCTTATGGCTGGTTCAGGAAGGTGCGCTGGCCGGAAACCGATGGCGAGCCTTACTGCCCGAAATGCGGCACGCTGCGCTGCCACGCGATGAGCCGCGGCCGCTTCAAGTGCTCTGACAGAGTCTGCAAGGCGGTCTTCACCGTCCCTACCAGGCCGAAGATGGGACCAACGCCAACCAGATCGAAACCTTCTTCTCGCGCGTCCAGCGGGCCTATGTCGGCATCCCACCGCTTCTCGCTCAAGTACTTCGACTGGTACGTCGCCGAGCTCGCCTGGCGCGAGGACACGCGGTACCACGGCGCCAGACGTTCAGCGTCCTGCGAACCGCGCTGTCGCGGCCGACCTCCCGGTTCCTCTGCGGCTACTGGCAGGGCAACAAACCGCCAGACCTGATCTGGGAGGCGTAACTCAACAACGTCAGATCAAGGCCCAATCGACCCCGTTGGACGGTCCACCGGATCTGGCGTTGGCGCAAACGTCAGTTCCTCGGGTCCAATGATGTGGACAGAAGCGTCAGTCCTGGCGAGTTCGGCGAGTTCAGGCTTGCAGCCGTTGCGGCTGAATAACAGATACTGCTTGCCTGGTTTGTCCCTTCCGTAGGAAGTCGTCTCCGATCTCTTCTTCAACAGATCGAGCATTCCCATGTCGATCTTAACCGAGCGCCACTTGCATTCGCCGTAGAAGAACGTCTCGTCGAGGAGGCGGCCCGCGACATCGATATCGAAGTCGGCATGGCCCCAGATGCTGCCGACTTCGCGGGCTAGACTGCCCAGGACCTCGGCGAGATGAAGGCGAGCGTGGTCCAGGCAGATGCCCTCGAAAGCGCCTCCCATATATTCGGGGAAACGCCTCTGGATGTACTGGTCGTAGGTTTCGGCGCCGTAACCGCCGTTGATCGCCGTTAGGTTCGGCCTAACGAACCTGTGCCAGAAACCCATAAGTCGGTCGGTCAAGACGACGCGTTTGTTCCGCGACTTCTCTACCGCGTCGAGCGACCGCACACTGCTCACGAGATGGAGCCGCTCGAGCCTGTCGATGTACTGGCCGACCGCGGTAGTCGGCATCTGCAGCCGCGTCGCGATCTCCCCGGCGGAATGCAGACCTTCCGAGATCGCGGCCACGATGCTCGCGTAGATTCCCGGTTCCCGAAGCTCGCTCTGCAGAAGGGTGTTAGGTTCGTCGATCAGGGTCCCGGTCTCTGTCAGGAGCAGATTGATGACGTTTTCGCGCAGGCTTGCATGCTGGTCGGAGAGGGTCAGGTAGTACGGCACGCCGCCGAAAATGGCGTAGGTCTCTATGAGCTGCTCGGCGCTGTACTCCGGAAAGAACCCCGAAAGGTCGCGCAGGGGCAACTGCCGCACCTCCAGGCGCAGCGTCATGCGCCCGTAAAGCGGGTTCTTTTCCGCCAGCAGGTCCTCCATCTGAGCGACCGCAGAACCGCACAGTATGATCTTGAGGTTTCCCGCGCGTGCCGCCCCGGAGTCCCAGAACCGTTGGATCACCGATGGCAAAGCGCTGTCCTGATCGACGAGGTACGGGAATTCGTCGATCGTGACCACAGTGCCCGGTTTGGCCTTGGCTGCTTCGGCTACGAAGTGGAAAATACCCTCCCAGCTGTCGAGCGACGCCAGGACGGGTGACGGGCCAAGAACCCGGGCCACCTCGAGCTTGAACTGTTCCATGTTCAGGACTGTGGAGACCCGCGTCGCCTGGAAATAGATTTCGTTGCGGCCGACGGCAGCTTGGCGCAGGAGCCTTGACTTGCCGATCCGGCGGCGGCCATAGGCGATGACGAGCGATGCCGAACGCTTGTCCAGTTCGCGTTCCAGCAGCCGTAGCTCCCTTCCCCTCCCGATAAAGTGGTCCATGGCCGCACGCTCCCTTTTATAATCACGATTATTATAATCTGGATTATAAAAGCGTCCAGCGACACCGACACGCTGGTCCGAGATAGACCATCCGGCCTGCCGGACGTGCGTTGCGATGCCGTTGGTAGCAAACTTGGCCACGCAACGCCGCGGGGACTAGGAGGCGATCTCCCAGAGGAACTGAGCCGAATTGACCAGCAGGCCTGAGGAATTGGCGAAACTGCAGGCCGAGGTGCGCGAGCAGGTCAGTTCCATCGACAGGGTCATTGCCATTTACGAACCCGGTTACGAGCCGACGGCAGCTAGGTCGCGTCCGTTCCGGCCGGACCGCCGGGATCTCAGATGAGGTGAAAGCGTCGATCGACCAGTTTTGCAATCGGCGTCGTAAGGCCGTCAGGCAGACGACGGGGACGCACTCTTACGCCCGAATATCGGGCGGTGTAATCGCCTTCGAACCACCAGCAGTGCTCAAGTGCTTCCTTCCCCGGCGTCACCCCCCGCAGGTGTCGCGTTTGGCACGTCTTTGTGCAAGTGCGAAGAGCTAAAAAAAGCCGTGCGGCTGCGCGATGTTGACGTGCAGACAGCTGCGCTTAAATTAAATCGATTCAGGCGTGCAACTGACCAACCACTTTCGCGAACATGGACGATCAAGAAACAGGAGCCAGCAAAGACCGAGTCGCCGTCACGGGCGACGAAGTCAAAGTGGACCTGATCGCCCTTGTCGTCGCCGTAAACGACGGTGAACCCTGTGTCCTCACCATCGGGCAGGCGGACACTCTGCCTTCCGGACCATTTGCGCTTGAGCACAGATCGCTGCAATCCGGGTTGAGGGGCTGGGTTGAGCAGCAGACCGGCCATCCGCTGGGCTATATTGAGCAGCTCTACACCTTCGCTGATCGGGACCGCGTCGGCGCCGAGCGCCGGCAGCGCGCCATCTCCATCAGCTATCTCGCACTGACTCGCATGGAAAAGGCATCGGGCTCGCCCAAGTGCGGGTGGCGAAGCTGGTATGAATATTTTCCATGGGAGGACCACCGCTCCGGCACGCCGCCGGTCGTGCTGGACGTCCTGCGACCACGCCTGATTGAATGGGCAGACAGCGTGGGCGACGCGGCCATGCGACGCGAACGTCGGCAACGGGCGGCGATGGCCTTCGGCTTCGACGACCGCCATT
This sequence comes from Mesorhizobium captivum, assembly GCF_033977165.1. Lineage (NCBI taxonomy): Bacteria > Pseudomonadati > Pseudomonadota > Alphaproteobacteria > Hyphomicrobiales > Phyllobacteriaceae > Mesorhizobium > Mesorhizobium captivum. The sequence goes on along the minus strand of NZ_JAVIJB010000035.1, from coordinate 25,478 downwards.
GGAACGAGGAACTCACGCTTCAACGCTATGAGTTGGTCTACGAAGCAGGCCTGGTCCAAGAGGCCGGAAACGGGCGCGACCCGACGCGGGCCTCGCTGGTGCCCAGCAAGTCCATGGTCGCCGATCATCGGCGCATCGTGGCGACGGGCATTGCGAGACTGCGCTCCAAGATCAAATACCGGCCGGTCGTCTTTGAGCTGATGCCGCAGTCTTTCACGCTGCTACAGCTGCAACGAACGGTCGAAGCGCTCGCCGGCAGGCTAATCAACAAGCCGAACTTTCGTCGCCTCATAGAGCAGCAGGAGCTGGTCGAGGAGACTGGCGAGACTTCTATCGACACGGGCGGGCGACCGGCAAGACTCTATCGCTTCCGGCACGCAGTCCTCGACGAAACGGCGATAGTCGGCACAAAATTGCCGGTCGCACGGGGTTGACACCCTTATAGTCAACCTAGATATATATCCCTTATAGTCAAATGGATTATAACTGGAGGCGCCGATGAGCGGGGCATTACCTTCGGCCGCGTCTCTGTATCGGCGCGTCTGGCGTGTCATCCCGCCGGGGGAATGGGCGGCTTTCAGCGATGACATCGAGGCTATTTTGACGCTCAAACGCGAGCGCAATGCCGTCATCCTGGCCCACAACTATCAAACACCCGAGATCTTCCACTGCATTGCCGACATCGTCGGCGACAGCTTGGCGCTGGCCCGCAAGGCTATGACGGTCGAGGCGAAAGTCATCGTGCTGGCCGGCGTGCATTTCATGGCCGAAACGGCCAAGCTGCTTAATCCGGACAAGATCGTGCTCATTCCGGATCTCGGCGCCGGTTGCTCGCTGGCTGATTCGATCACGGCACAAGACGTGCGCTTGATGCGCCAGCGTTATCCCGGCGTGCCGATCGTCACCTACGTCAACACGTCGGCCGAAGTGAAAGCCGAATCCGATGTCTGCTGTACATCGGGCAACGCCAAGGCGGTCGTCGAATCCCTTGGCGTCCCCCGGGTGATTATGTTGCCGGACGAATATCTGGCCCACAATATCGCCGCCCAGACCGACGTCGAAATCATCGCCTGGAAAGGCCATTGCGAGGTGCATGAGCGCTTTACGCCGGCCGATATCCGCGAGTTGCGCGAAAACCATCCCGGCGTGACGGTGCTGGCCCATCCCGAATGCCCGCCCGACGTGGTTGCCGAAGCCGATTTTTCCGGCTCGACCGCAGCCATGTCCGACTATGTCGAAAGGCAAAAGCCGCCGCGTGTCGTGCTGATGACGGAATGCTCGATGAGTGACAACGTCGCGTTAGCGCACCCAGATGTCGAGTTCATCCGGCCCTGCAATTTGTGCCCGCACATGAAGCGGATCACGCTTGCCAACATCCGCATGGCGCTCGAGCAGAACCGCCATGTCGTCACCATTGAACCCGGGATCGCGGGGCGCGCGCGGCTCGCAGTCGAACGGATGCTGGCAATTTGAGCCCCGATGTCCGCAGCTTCTTCGGGCGGCCCATCATCATCGGGGGCGGCATCGCCGGATTGATGACCGCGCTTCAATTGGCGCCGGAGCCGGTGCTTGTTTTGTCCAGGACGCTTCTGGGAGCCGACACTTCGAGTACCTCGGCTCAGGGGGGGCTGGCTGCGAGTTTCGGCCAAGACGACCATCCGACACTGCACCTGGCTGATACGCTCGCCGCCGGCGACGGGCTTTGCGATACGGATATGGCGAGCCGCATCCTTCAGGCCGCGCCTGGCGCGATCGAGGGGCTTGCGCGCTTTGGGGTTCGCTTCGACCGTACGCTAAAAGGACCCCTGTGCCTCGGATTAGAGGCCGCACACAGCCGGCGTCGCATCGTTCATGCTCATGGCGACGGCAGCGGGCGTGAGATCATGCGCGCACTGATTGATGCCGTGCGCTCCACCCCCTCGATCGTTGTCGTGGAGGGCGTGGAAGCGCGCCGACTAGCGGTCAGGGAGAATGCGATCCGAGGCGTCTGGGCAAGCTGTGCGCTAGGACCTGTCTTCTTCGGCTCACGGCGGGTCGTCCTTGCCACCGGTGGGATCGGCGGGCTATTTCTCGACACCACCAATCCCTCGGGCAGTTGCGGACAGGGCCTGGCACTTGCGGCCCGCGCCGGCGCTGTCCTTGCCGACCTCGAATTCATCCAGTTCCACCCGACCGCGCTTGAGGGCCCCGAACGCCCCATGGCGCTGGTCAGCGAGGCTGTCCGCGGCGAAGGTGCTATTCTGATCGACGAGACGGGCCGGCGCTTCCTCGATGGCGTGCCGGGCGCCGAACTCGCGCCTCGCGACGTCGTGGCGCGCGCAGTCTGGAGCCATCTGGCAGGTGGCCATCAAGTCTTCCTCGACGCGCGGAAACGGCCTGGCCCGGAATTTGTTCGACACTTCCCGACAATCGCATGTGCCTGTCGTGGACTGGGGATTGATCCCGTGCACGATCTCATTCCCATTCGTCCTGCCCAGCACTATCACATGGGTGGCGTTGCCGTGGACGCCTCGGGCAGGACGTCGGTCAAGGGGTTGTGGGCCTGTGGCGAGGCCGCCTCGACCGGACTGCACGGCGCCAACAGGCTCGCCAGCAATTCCTTGACCGAGGCCGTCGTATGCGCGCGCTGGGTCGCTGAAAGCGTGGGCGGAACGCCTGCTCGCAGAACAAAGCCAGTGTTTGCGGACGATTACCCGTCGCCCGATCCGTTACCCGCGCGTCCTTTCGTGTCGCGCGCACTCGGTATCGTGCGCAATGGCGAAGCTTTGAAAGCAGCCGCACGGGCGTTGTTGCCGCTCGCTGAACGCGAGGACGCGGCATCGGATCCGGCGGCTGTCGGTCTGATGCTTGCTATTTCCGCCTTGCGGCGCCGAGAGAGCCGCGGCGCTCACTACCGCGAGGACTTTCCCCATCATGCGGCTGTTGCGCGTCGTTCCGAGATCACCCTCCAAGCCGCCCTCGCCGCGGCTCGGGAACTGGCGCACTCGCCAACGCTGGAAAGCGCCACCTGATGAGCCTGTTACCACTTCCCGCAATCATGCTCGAGCCGCTGGTTCGGTCCGCCCTTCTCGAAGACCTGGGCAGAGCCGGTGACGTCACCACCGAGGCGACCGTAGCGAAGTATCATCACGCCACGACCGTGCTGGCCGCACGCCAGCCCGGGGTTGTCGCCGGGCTCGATCTGGTGAGCCTCGCGTTCAGGTTGATCGACCAAAATATCAAGATAGATGTGAACCGAGCAGACGGCAGCAAAGTTGCGCAAGGGGAGATAATTGCATCGGTGAGTGGCCCGACCCGGGCCATTCTGACCGCTGAAAGGACGGCGCTGAATTTCCTGTGCCATTTGAGTGGCATTGCCACGGCAACCGCATCGATTGTCGCAGCGGTTTGCGAGCACCGCGCCAAGATCACCTGCACCCGCAAGACGACGCCCGGGTTGCGGGCTGTCGAAAAGTACGCCGTGCGCGCTGGCGGCGGCGCCAATCACCGCTTCGGCCTCGACGACGCCGTCCTGATCAAGGACAATCACATCGCGGCTGCCGGCGGCATCCGTTCCGCCATCAAACGCGCGCGACAGAGCGTCGGCCACCTCGTCAAGATCGAAGTCGAGGTCGACACGCTTGCCCAGTTGGAAGAAGCCCTCTCGCTTGTCCCAGACGCTGTCCTGCTCGACAACATGTCGCTCGATGAGCTTCGCCAGGCGGTGGCCATGGTTGCCAGCCGGGCGATCACGGAGGCGTCGGGCCGGATCACGCCTGCGACAGCGCCAGCCATCGCGGCCACTGGCATCGATCTTATCTCCGTCGGCTGGTTGACCCACAGTGCGCCAATTCTCGACATCGGACTGGACTATTACGCGCCGTGATCGGCCGACGAAACGGTCGGGGATCGACGGTCATTCGAAGCGCGAGGACAATGCGAAGTGCCAGGAAACAGGACGGATATGCACGACACCAATCCGACTAACACGATGCCACGCACGCAATGCGCTGATGGCGGGATGTGGACGCTAGAGAAGGCTCGGGCACTTCACGACGCACCTTTCAACAATCTGCTCTTCCTAGCGCAGACCGTTCACCGCCAGAATTTCGATCCCAACAAGGTCCAGCTCAGCCGGTTGCTCAGCATCAAGACAGGCGGCTGCCCGGAGGATTGCGGCTATTGCAGCCAGTCGGCGCATCACGAAACGGGCCTGAAGGCCTCGAAGCTGATGGAGGTCAAGCGAGTCATCACCGAGGCGACCAAAGCGCGCGATGCCGGCGCCACCCGCTATTGCATGGGTGCTGCCTGGCGCAATCCCAAGCCGCGCGACATGGATGCGGTGGTCGCCATGGTCGAAGGCGTCAAGGCGCTCGGCATGGAGACCTGCATGACGCTCGGCATGCTCGATCTCGAGCAGGCCGGTCGCCTGAAGCAGGCGGGGCTCGACTACTACAACCACAACATCGACACCTCGGAGCGCTACTACAGCGAGGTCATCAGCACGCGCAGCTTTGCCGATCGGCTGGATACGCTGGAGAACGTTCGCCAATCCGGCATCAAGGTCTGCTGCGGCGGGATTGTCGGAATGGGCGAAGAGCCGGTGGACCGGATCCACATGCTGGTGACGCTCGCCAATCTGCCTGAGCATCCAGAAAGCGTTCCGATCAACATGCTCATCCCTATCGCTGGCACCCCACTTGCCGACGCCAGCCCTATCGAGCCGATCGAGTTCGTGCGCATGATCGCGCTCGCCCGCATCATGATGCCGAAATCGCATGTCCGCCTTTCGGCCGGCCGCACCGCCATGACCGACGAGATGCAGGCGCTGTGCTTTTTTGCCGGCGCCAATTCGATCTTCGTCGGCGATACGCTGCTGACGGCGGACAATCCCGGCCAGGACAAGGATACGCTGCTGTTCCGGCGTCTCGGCATCGAGCCGATGGAACTCGAGGCGCAATGAACGGAGCGACCCTCGCCCGGTATGACGCGACCCTGCAGGGGCTGGCGCGCAAGGACCGGCTGCGGATATTGTCGCGGCGCGCCGGCCTCGACTTCTCGTCGAACGACTATCTCGGGCTTGCCGCCTGCAAGAGGCTTGGCGATGCGGTTGCTGCCGCGATTGGACGCGGCACGCCGGTCGGCGCAACAGGATCGCGGCTGCTGCGCGGCAACGCGCCGGAGCACGAGGAACTGGAAGCTCACGCTGCGGCGTTTTTCGGGGCCGAGCGCGCGCTTTTCTTCGGCGGCGGCTACATCGCCAATTTCGCTATTCTGACGGCGCTGCCGCAGAAGGGCGACCTACTCGTCCTCGACGAGCTCGCCCATGCCAGCATGCATGAGGGTGCGCGCGCCGGACGCGCGGAGTTCGTTCTGGCTGCGCACAACGACGTCGACGCCATTGAGGATCAGATCGCGCGCTGGCGCGCCGAAGGCGGCGTTGGGCGGGTCTGGATCGCGGTCGAAAGCCTCTACAGCATGGGCGGGGATTGCGCGCCTTTGGAGAGCCTTGTCGCGCTGGCCGACCGGCACGAGGCCTTCATCGTTGTCGACGAGGCGCACGCCACCGGGGTGTGGGGACCGGACGGCCGCGGCCTTGCCGTCGCTTTCGAGGGCCGCGACAACATCCTCGCGCTCCACACATGCGGCAAGGCGCTCGGCGCCTCAGGAGCGCTCGTCACCGGGCCGCGAACGCTGTGCGACTATCTCGTCAACCGCTCCCGACCATTCATTTACGCCACCGCGCCGTCGCCGCTGATGGCGGTTGCTGCGCGTGAAGCGCTCGCCATGCTCGCCGACGAGCCAATGCGCCGTATTCAACTGCATGAGCGCATTGCATTGGCGGGCCGCCAATTGGCAGAGCGCTGCGGCATAAAACCCAGCGGAACGCAGATCCAGCCAGTTGTCATAGGCGACAATCGACGCACCATGACGGCGGCGGCGGCACTGCAGGCCCGCGGCTTCGACATACGCGGCATCCGTCCACCGACTGTGCCGGAAGGGACTTCGCGCCTGCGCATATCGCTGACGCTCAACGTCGATGAAGCCGCCATATCCGCCATGATCGATGCGCTTGTCGAGGCGTTGGCCCAGAATGACTAAAGGCGGCATGACCCGAAGCGACATGACCAAAGGCATAGTCATCACCGGAACGGATACCGGTATCGGCAAGACGGTGTTTTCGGCGGGCCTCGCCGGCCTGCTCGACGGCTTCTACTGGAAACCGGTGCAATCGGGCCTCGACGAAGAGACCGACAGCGAGGCTGTTGCCCGGCTTTCCGGCCTGCCGGCCGGGCGCGTCCTGCCGGAAGTCTATCGTCTGAAGACGCCACTGTCGCCGCATCGTTCGGCCGAAATCGATGGCGTCGCAATCGAGGCGGCAAAGCTCTCACTGCCGGACTTGCCAGGCCCGCTCATCATCGAAGGCGCTGGCGGAGTGATGGTACCGCTCAATCGGCAGACAAGATTCATCGACATATTCCGGGAATGGCAACTGCCGGTCATTCTTTGCGCGCGCACCGGGCTCGGCACAATCAATCACACATTGCTGTCGATCGAGGCGCTCAGGGCCCGTGCCATCCCGCTCATCGGCGTGGCCTTCATCGGCGAGGAAATGGCGGACAGCCAAAGGACGATCGCGGAATTTGCCAATGTGCGGCAGCTTGGCAGGCTGCCATACCTTGATCCGCTGACATCTAGAACCTTGAGGGAAGCGATGGTTTCGGGCTTCGATCTCGCGCCGATTGCACGGGGTCAATGATGTCGCAATCCCGCGTCTGGCACCCTTTTACGCAACATGCGCTCGAGCCGGCGATCCCCGAAATTGTCCGGACTGAAGGCGCTTATCTCCACAAGGCCGATGGCACCCGCATCCTCGACGCCATTTCGTCCTGGTGGGTCGTCACCCACGGCCACCGCCATCCGCGTATCGTCAAGGCGATCGAGACGACTGCTGCAAGCCTCGACCAGATCATCTTCGCCGGCTTCACGCACGAGCCGGCCGAACGCCTCGCCAAAGCCTTGGTGAATCTCGCGCCGCCGGGGCTCGACTGGGTGTTTTATTCCGACAGCGGCTCGACCTCGGTCGAGGTCGCGCTGAAGATGGCGCTCGGCTATTTCCGCAATATCGGCGCGCCGCGCTCGCGCATCGTCGTCATGGAGCACAGCTACCATGGCGACACGATCGGCACGATGAGCGTCGGCGCCCGCGGTGTGTTCAACGCCGCCTACGAACCCTTGCTGTTCGAGGTCGACACCATCCCCTTCCCGGCCGCAGGACGCGAGCAGGAAACGCTCGATCGGTTCGAGGTCGTCTCTCGCGACCGGCGCGCAGCTGCGCTGATTGTCGAGCCGCTGGTGCTCGGCGCCGGCGGCATGCTGATGTATCCGGCCTGGGTTTTGGCTGAATTCAAGAGGATCGCCGAGGCTTCGGGTACGCTCTTGATCGCCGACGAAGTGATGACCGGCTGGGGACGCACCGGAACCATGTTCGCCTGCGAGCAGGCGAACATCTCGCCCGACATCCTTTGCACCTCGAAGGGCCTGACCGGCGGCACCATTGCGCTCGCCGCCACACTGGCGACCGACACCATCTTCCAGTCCCATTATTCAGTCGACCGGAAGAAGACCTTCTTTCATTCGAGCTCCTATACGGCCAATCCGATTGCCTGCGCGGCCGCACTGGCCAACGTCGAGATCTGGCACGACGAGCCTGTTACCGAACGGATCGCGGCCCTGGGCGCGCTGCAGGCTACTGGCCTTCGGCGTTTTCACGACTATCCTTGCTTCACCGACTGCCGGATCACCGGCACGATCGCGGCGCTCGATTTGGGTACCGCATCCCCGGGCTATCTGGCCGAGATCGGCCCAAAGCTGCGGGCATTCTTCCTCGAGCAGGGATTGCTGGTGCGCCCGCTCGGCAACGTCCTCTATCTTCTCCCGCCCTATTGCGTAACCGGCGCCGAGCTCGATCGGCTTTATGACGCCATCGAGGAGGCCGGCGAACGCTTCGGATCGAAACGATGAGCAGGTCGTCGAGCATCCTCGGGCTTGGCCACCATGTGCCTGGGCGCAAGGTTGAGAACGCCGAGATCGAGAACAGTCTCGGCCTCGAGCCAGGTTGGATCGAACGGCGCACAGGAATTCAATCGCGCTTCTGGGCGACTGACGAAGATACACTTTCGGGCCTTGCCGCGCGGGCCGGCGACATGGCGCTGGCAAATGCCGGTATCGATCGGAGCGAAATCGGTCTCCTGTTGCTTGCCACGTCCACTCCGGATCACCTTCTGCCACCGAGCGCGCCACTGGTCGCGCACCGGCTTGGCCTCGGCCGCGCCGGCGCCATCGACCTGACCGGCGCCTGCGCAGGTTTCATCTATGCGCTGATGTTCGCCGACGGGTTCACCCGCCTGCACGGCAGACCCGCCCTTGTCATTGCCGCCAACATTTTGAGCCGCCGCATCAACCCCGCCGAGCGCGCCAGCGCCGTGCTGTTTGCCGATGCCGCCGGCGCGGTCGTGATCGGTCCCAGCGAGGATGCCGAACGCGGCATTCTCGGCGCTTCGGTGGATTCGGACGGTTCGCGCTACGGTTTGATCCAGATTTCCGCCGGAGGAAGCAACACGCCTTTTCACAACGACCTCGACCTCGCGCAGACCCGCATGACGATCATCGACGGCCGCGAAGTGTTCGCCAAGGCCGTGGAGATGATGACGGCATGTTCAAGGGACGCGCTCGCCATAGCTCGAATGCGGCCGCAAGACATCGACCGGTTCGTCCCGCATCAAGCCAACGCCCGCATTTTCGATGCCGTCGGCCGAAACCTCGGCATTGCGGACCAGGCAATCGTCAAGAGGATCGCCGAATACGGCAACTCTTCCGCCGCAACGATCCCGCTCTCGTTGTCGCTCGCCAATCGGACGCAGCCACTCCAGCCGGGCGAGAAAATCCTTCTGGCGGCGGCGGGTGCCGGTCTCAGCGGCGGGGCGCTCGTGGTTGGAATTTAGCCGCGCGGCGGCCGCCGACAAGACACCAAGACTGTTCATGCGAGACGAAAATAGGACAACAGACCAATGCGAAAAATAGTCGCCGGCAAGCTCCACGGCATCCACGTCACCGAAGCAAATCTCAACTACCATGGGTCGATAACGCTCGACCCTGACCACTGCGAGGCAGCCGGAATCCTGCCCATGGAATTCGTGGAAATATGGAACAAGAATTCCGGCGCGCGGATTTCGACCTATGTCATCCTCGGCGAGCGCGGATCACGATGCTGCATCCTCAATGGTGCTGCCGCCCGTACCTGCCAGCCTGGCGACCCGATCATCGTCTGCAACTCCATCTACCTGAACGAAGCGCATATCACAGCGCTGAAGCCGCGGATCGTCACGTTCGACCAGGATAACCACATACGCGAGCGCCTGAGCTACTCGGTCGACCTCGACGCATGTGGCCGTTACAGTTTCTCGATCCATGATGAGGCCAATGAGGCATTGGCTACTCCTGCGCTTGTTTCCCGGGCGTGACTTGTCCCTGGCGCACGCGTGAGCCGATGCGCCGTCCCCGTCCCCGTCCACGACGTAGTGTCTTGACCCGCCGCGAGGAGGCTGTGACGAACCTCGAGGCCATCCTAGTCGGCGAGCGCTGAGGGTGCGGCGCCTCGGGGTAGCGGTAGAGCCGCATGACAAGCTGCAAAAAAGATCGCGACCGGATGATATGGAGCAAATCATGATCTTCCGTCAGCTGTTCGATTCCGTTTCGAGCACCTATTCCTATTTGCTTGCCAGTCGCCAAGGCGGCGAGGCACTGATCATCGATCCGGTTCTGGACAAGGTCGACCACTATCTCCGGCTCGTGCGTGAGCTCGACCTGAGGCTGGTCAAGGCGGTGGACACGCATCTCCATGCCGACCACATCACCGGCCTTGGAGCGCTGCGCGACAAGACGCAATGCATCACGGTGATGGGCGAGCAGACCAAGGCCGACGTGGTGTCGATGCGGCTTACCGACGGCGACAGGCTGACCATCGAGGGGCTGGCGCTCGACGTCGTCTACACGCCCGGCCACACCGAGGATTCCTATAGCTTCGCCCTGCCCGACCGAGTGTTCACTGGCGACACACTGCTGATCCGCGGCACCGGCCGCACCGACTTCCCGAACGGCGACCCGCGGCACCAGTATGAATCGATCTTCGGCCGCCTGCTCAAGCTGCCCGACTCCACGCTGGTCTACCCGGCGCATGACTACAAGGGCAACACTGTCTCGACCATAGGCGAGGAGAAGGCCTTCAACCCGCGCCTGCAGGTGAAGTCGGTCGAGGAGTATCTCGAGATCATGAACAATCTGAAGCTCGCCAATCCGAAAATGATGGATGTCGCCGTGCCCGCCAATATGAAGGTCGGGCTGCAGCAGGACGAGATCGCGCGGCGCGGCTGGGCGGCCAATGCCAACGAAGCGTTGGCGCTGGCCGGCAGGCCGGATGTCGCACTGATCGACCTGCGCGAGCGCTCCGAGCGCGAACGCCAGGGCATTATTCCGGGGGCGCTGCATGTGCCTTACCCGAGGCTGCAAGAAAACATCGCCCCTGGCGGCGTGTTGCACGAGCTCGTCCGTTCGACCGGCAAGCGGCTTGTGCTTTACTGCGCCTTCGGCGAGCGTTCGGCCATGGCGGTGCAGGCCGCCCAGGATGAGGGTCTCACATCAGCCTGCCACATCGAGGGCGGAATCGATGCTTGGAAGAGGGCGAATGGACCATTGGCAAGCTAGCTCCGCCCTCTCCCACGACAAAAAAGAAAGTGGGGCTCGTCAGAAATCCATGCCGCCGCCGCCCGGCATCGCCGGCGCGGGAATTTCCTTCTTCGGCTTCTCGGCCACCATCGCCTCGGTGGTGACGAGCAGGCCGGCTACGGAAGCGGCGTCCTGCAGCGCCGTGCGCACGACCTTGGCGGGGTCGATCACGCCTTGGCCGAAGAGATCGCCAAATTCGTTGGTCTGGGCGTTCCAGCCGTAGCCGAACTCAGGCTTCTCGCGAACCCTGCCCACGATAATGGAGCCTTCCGCCCCGCTGTTTTCGGCGATCTGGCGAGCGGGAGCCTCGATGGCGCGCCGCACGATCTCGACACCGGTCCTCTGGTCGGGGTTGTCGAGGACGACATGGTCGAGTGCTCTTGCTGCCCTGAGTAGTGCCACGCCGCCGCCCGGCAAGACACCTTCCTCGACCGCCGCGCGAGTGGCGTGCAGCGCGTCGTCGACGCGGTCCTTGCGCTCCTTGACCTCGACTTCGGTCGAGCCTCCGACGCGGATCACCGCGACACCGCCGGCGAGCTTGGCCAGGCGCTCCTGCAGCTTCTCGCGGTCATAGTCGGAAGTGGTCTCCTCGATCTGGGCCCTAATTTGAGCAACGCGGCCGTTGATTTCTTCCTTATGGCCGGCACCGTCGACAATGGTGGTGTTTTCCTTCTCTATCTCCACCTTGCGAGCGCGGCCAAGCATCTCCAGCGTGACATTCTCGAGCTTGACGCCGAGATCCTCGCTGATCGCCGTGCCGCCGGTCAAGACGGCGATATCCTCCAGCATAGCCTTGCGGCGGTCGCCGAAGCCGGGGGCCTTGACGGCGGCCACCTTCAGTCCGCCGCGCAGCTTGTTGACCACGAGCGTCGCCAGAGCCTCGCCCTCGACGTCTTCGGCGATGATCAGCAGCGGCTTGCCGGACTGAACCACGGCTTCGAGCACGGGAAGCAGCGCCTGCAGATTGCCGAGCTTCTTCTCGTGGATCAGCACATAGGGCTCTTCGAGCTCGACGCGCATCCTGTCCTGGTTGGTGATGAAGTAGGGCGACAGATACCCGCGGTCGAACTGCATGCCTTCGACGATTTCGAGCTCAGTCTCGGCAGTCTTGGCTTCCTCGACGGTGATGACGCCCTCGTTGCCGACCTTCTCCATGGCCTCGGCGAGGAATCGGCCGATCTCGGCATCGCCATTGGCCGAGATGGTGCCGACCTGGGCGATCTCGTCGTTCTTCGTCACCTTGCGCGCATTGGCCTTCAGATTGGCGACGATCGTTTCCACCGCCTTGTCAATGCCGCGCTTCAAATCCATCGGGTTCATGCCGGCCGCGACTGCCTTGGCGCCCTCGGTCACGATCGACTGCGCCAGCACCGTGGCGGTGGTGGTGCCGTCGCCGGCGATGTCGCTGGTCTTGGACGCGACCTCGCGCACCATCTGCGCGCCCATGTTTTCGAATTTGTCCTCGAGCTCGATCTCCTTGGCGACGGTGACGCCGTCCTTGGTGATACGCGGGGCGCCGAAGCTCTTATCGATCACCACATTGCGGCCCTTCGGACCGAGGGTGACCTTCACCGCATTGGCGAGAATGTCGACGCCGCGCAGCATGCGCTCGCGGGCATCAGAATGAAATTTCACTTCCTTGGCAGCCATTGGTTCACTCCTGTCAATAGGTAGTTCTTGTTGACTGTTCGTGTCACGCGGTTTCGGTCACGCGGCTTGTCTGGCCGAGGCCGAAACCTCGATCACACCCAGGATGTCGCTTTCCTTCATGATGAGCAGGTCCTCGCCGTCGAGCTTGATTTCGGTGCCGGACCACTTGCCGAACAGGATGCGGTCGTCGACCTTCACGTCGAGGGGGGTGAGCTTGCCGCTCTCGTCGCGAGCGCCCGGGCCGACGGCGATGACTTCGCCTTCCTGCGGCTTTTCCTTGGCCGTGTCGGGGATGATGATGCCGCCGGCCGTCTTTTCCTCGGCCTCGATGCGCCGAACGAGTACGCGGTCGTGCAATGGACGGAAATTCATATCGTTCTCCTTTAGGACAAACAGATTGCGAGAGCCTCCCCCGATCCGGGCCCTCAGGGCCAGAATGGGGTTCGCGCGACTTTTGCGGCATCGCGCGCGCATGCCGAACTGGTTTTGCTCCTTTCACGCTTCAAGAGGTGGACTGACTCGGGAGAATTTCCGAACGTCATGGCCCCTGTGATTTCACGAAGGGACGCTTGTGATTTCCCGACGCGAGGCTTGAGCTTTGTCGCGTAAGCGCGGGACCAAGGTTCGGGCCGGCACCATGCTAGGCACTGCGCAAAAGGGTATTTGGCGCGTATTGCGTCTCTTGTCAGATGCACGTCACTTCAGGCAGGCTGGAGAACTTGCGGCAAGTAATTGACGAAGACGCATCCGCTTTCCCATTTAACAGAGGGGAGTGCCTTCTGGCGGCTGCACGGATACGTCTTGGCATCCCTGCGAGCATCAATACTTAGCACATCGTTGGTTTCTTTTATGTCCAATGCGAACGCCAACGCCGATGCCATAAGAAAAGCTGCTGTCGTTATGATACTTGTCATTTGTCTTGCTCCATTCCTAAAGAAGAATGTTCATTTTCATGCCTTTCGAATAAATCGAATCGAGCACGCATTATATTTTTTATAATGCCTTCATATTTTGTATAACGTCTTCACATGTTAACAGGCAGAGAGCAAACGTCATGCCAGATGCAGGGGTGGCTTAAATTTCAATCAGTTACCAATTCTTCGCGCCTTGTGGGGTAAAGCGGCGTCGCTATTTTGTCGAATTCATTGCAGGAATTTGAAGGAAACCAGTCGACAGTTTTTCTTCATATATTAGCTGTCGGGACGCCGAAGGGGCGAGACGCCTCGTTGCACGTTCGCGAGCCGGAAGTCACGGTTGGCGACGCGAGTGGCAACAGCCATGCTCAAGCACGGTGACCGACGTGGACTGATGCGGATCAAGACAAAGCCAGTCGCACGCGAATAATCGGAACCAGAACCTGACCGACCCGGCCGACACCCCATCGGTTCGATCCAGACAAACGAGCCGGGGCCGCTGGTCGCGCCCAGCGGGCGTTTCACAGTGGGGACGCCCGGACTTACGCGAGGGGTTTCCGCGCCGTGGCTCCGACCTTGGGAACCTGGCGGCGTGGCATTCGCGGATCGGTCGCACAGGCGGACTTTGAAGGTCACGAGCTCCTCAGAAATTGAAGAGCTTTCATGCCGCAACCCTCTCACCGACAATTTGCGACAGGATGCTTTGACATTGTGCGAGGCGCGACAAATGCCGGACATGCGGCAATCGATTGGCATGCGTCTAAAGAGTTTTTTCTTTGGCACGCATGTTGCTTCGAGTGTCGCTAAACGTATCTCGCGCAGAGTGTTTCAATGTTCGCACCATGCTGTCTGCTGGGATCAGGCCGTACCGTAGGACCTCCCGATGCAGAAGAAGCAAGCGGCCGCACTGCAAGCAATAGCCGGGCCAAGGGCTGTACAGGCACTTTGCCACGATGATCCTCTTGCCTGGAGACCAACTCTGCAGTCGGTCCAACCTGGCCAATTTTAGGATGTCCGCGACAAAACCCGAAAATCAACACAAAGGAGAATTTTGGTGATGCGGCGAGTGGTTTTGACATGTGTCGTGCTTTGCGGTCTGTCGGCGGGTGCGGCCGCTGCCGACGGCCCGGTGTTCGCCGATCCGGCGGTGCGAGCCGACGCGGTGCCCACGGTCTTTTCATTCGAGGGCGGGCTACGCTACTGGTACAGTAGCGGCGAAGCATCGAAGGAACTTTACAACGCCGACGTCGCGGGGATGGTCTCGCGGCTCACATACAACGATCTCGGTGCCCTATCGGGCGAAGTCTTCCTCAACGCGACCCACAATCCGACTGACATCTTCGTCAAGGGCTTCCTCAGTGCGGGCGGGATCCCCAAGGGTTCTCTTACCGACGAGGATTTCGTTAACCCCTCTTTGTCCGTGAAATCCTATTCGAGCACGTTGTCCGATCAGCACAGCGGTCGCATCACGTATTTCACCGCCGACCTCGGATATAATTTCTGGAACACGCCGCGCTACCGCTTGGGTGCTTATGTCGGATACAATTTCTGGAACGAAAGCTACCACGCCATCCATTGCGCGCAGCAGGCGGCCAACCCGCGGATTTGCGTGCCAGCCATTACAACCAATATGGGCGTCATCAGCCAGGATAACGATTGGCATTCGCTGCGACTCGGCCTTGCCGGACAGACGCAACTCACCGAACGACTCAGCCTTTCCGGTGACGTCGCGGTGCTGTTCACGCAGCTTGACGGCAAGGATCAGCACCATCTGCGCCCAGAGATCAATCCGATTCCCGAAGATGGGAACGGGAATGGCGTCCAAATCGAGGCGATGTTGAACTACAAAGTCACGGATTTGTTCAACATCGGCGTCGGCGGCCGCTACTGGCGCGCGGCAGCTGCTGGCGCCGCTCATTTCGAGGAGACGCCGGGCGGTGGTAGCCCGCAGATCCAGCATTGGGAGGTTGAACGCTACGGCGTGTTCGGGCAGGCGAGCATCAAGTTCAACTGAGAAAGCACCGCCAGCGCCAAGTTGCCGTTGGACAATCGCAGTCCTGCTGCATGATCAGATACGGCCGATTTCGCAACACGGCTGAACTCGCGAACGGCTACGGCAGCCGTGAGGCTCGTGTGCAACGCGCACGCCTTTAAACCCTGGTCACCGTAGCCGGACGAAGGATTATGTCACGGGCGCCAAAGCAGAACGCGATGCCCTGCGAAGTCAAAGGTGATCGACAAGTTGGCGGGGCTCGGTCTCGGGCTTTCGCGGTCGCCCTGGTTGCCCTCGTGCGAGGCGCGACAAATGTCGGACATGCGACAATCGATTGGCATGCGTCTAAAGAGTTTTTTCTTTGGCACGCATGTTGCTTGGAGTGTCGCTAACGCGTCTCGCGGAGAGTGTTGCAATGTTCGCACCATGCTGTCTGCTGGGATCAAGCCGTACCGTAGGACCTCCCGGTGCAGAAGAAGCAAGCGGCCGCACTGCAAGCAATAGCCGGGCCAAGGGCTGTGCAGGCACTTTTGCCACGATGATCCCCTTGCCTGGAGACCGCTCCGCAGTCGGTCCAACCTGGCCAATTTCTGGATGTCCGCGACGGTACCCGAAAATCAACACAAAGGAGAATCTGCCGATGCGGCGAGTGCTTATAACCCATGTCGCGCTTTGCGATCTGTCGGCGGGCGCCGCCGCTGCCGACACCCCGGTGGTCGCCGAGCCGGCGGCAGTCGCCAGCGCGGTCTCCCCGGTCTTTTCGTTCGAGGGCGGGCTACGCTACTGGTACAGCAGCGGTGAAGCATCGAAGGACCTCTACGGCAGCCGCGGCAAGGTGATGTCGCGGCTCACATACTACGATCTCGGTGCCCTATCGGGCGAAGTCTTCCTCAACGCGACCCACAATCCGACTGGCATCTTCGTCAAGGGCTTTCTCAGTGCGGCCGGGATCGCCCAGGGTTCTCTTACCGACGAGGATTACCTGGACGAAGAACCCTATTCGAGGACGTTGTCCGATCAGCACAACGGTCGCATCACGTATTTCAGCGCCGACCTCGGATATAATTTCTGGAACACGCCGCGTTACCGCATCGGTGCTTATGTCGGATATAATTTCTGGCACGAGAACTACCACGCCATCCATTGCGCGCAGCAGGCGGCCAACCCGCGGATTTGCGAGCCAGCCATTACGACCAATATGGGCGGCGTCAGCGAGGATGACGATTGGCATTCGCTTCAACTCGGCCTGGCCGGGCAGACGCAACTCACTGAACGACTCACCCTTTCCGGTGACGTCGCAGTGCTGTTCACGCGGCTTGACGGCAAGGATCAGCACCATCTGCGCCCAGAGATCAATCCGACTCCCGAAGACGGCAGCGGGCATGGCGTCCAACTCGAGGCTATGTTGAACTACAAAGTCACGGATTTATTCAACATCGGCGTCGGCGGCCGCTACTGGCGCGCGGCAGCTGCTGGCGCCGCTCATTTCGAGGAGACGCCGGGCGGTGGTAGCCCGCAGATCCTGCATTTGGAGGTTGAACGCTACGGCGTGTTCGGGCAGGCGAGCATCAAATTCAACTGAGAAAGCACTGCCAGCGCCAAGTTGCCGTTGGACAAGCGCAGTCCTGCTGCATGATCGGACGCGGCCAATTTCGCAACACGGCTGAGTCTCGCGAACGGGTACGGCAGCCGTGAGGCTCATGTGCAACGCACACGCCCTTAACCCCAATCACCGTAGCCGGACGAAGGATTGTCTCACGGGCACCCAAGCAGCACGCTGTGCCCTGCGAGGCCAAAGGTGGTCGACGCGTTGGGTGGCGCTCCGTCTCGGGCGTTCGCAGTCGTGCTGGTTACCTCGCACTCACGCCTCCTTAAGGGGCAGCCCGGTCGAGAAAAGCATCGCATGCGGCAGCAACTGCCGCCGCCGTACGCGAACAAGACCGTTTTCTATGTCCACTATCCCGTCCTTCGCCAAAATCGCCAAGCGTTCAGTTGAATCGAGAAAACGGAAACGACGCTTACTGCCTGGGCCATGCTGCAAGGATGACATGCCCAGTCTCGCTCATGACCATTATGTCAGCGTCGTGCGGCACCCGCTGACGTAGCGAGCGGTGCCGCCTCATGACGTCTCAATATCGAGGCTCAAACAAACAAAGCTGTTGCCTTTGAACGAAACCTGTCGCGTATCGAACACGCGAACCATTCCAAAACCCTGGCGTTTCGTGCGCGGCTTGATCTCAAGGCAACATGAGAAGGGAGCGCGAACCAAGGTCCGCCGGCAAACTTGAGTGTCAAGCCACAGCTGCGTCGCCAGGTTGGCACGTCACTTGCGCATGCAACTGTGGAAGTCGTTGTGAGGATCTGCCCACAACTAGCGGACATCACTTTGGCGGTTGGCTCAAAAAGGGTGAATTCACAGTGCTGTATTGCAGCAATTCACATATTTATAAATGCCTCTGTTGTTTGATAATATGATTTATCTTCATCGCCTTTGTTGTTGAACCGTTATCATGACGGGTTCGTCGCGCTGCGAAAGGCGCAGCGCATTGCGCCACATTTTAGATCGCGGGGATAAGCGAAGGGTCCGCTCTTCGACGTCTTTCCTCTTTTATATGTTTGAACGGAGATCAAATGAACTTCACGAGTCTTCTTCTCGGCTCAGCTGCGACCCTGATTGCCGTTTCCGATGCCCGCGCCGTCGACGCCGAGCCAGACGCAGGCGAATACGTCAAGATCTGCGACGTCTATGGCGCAGGCTTCTTCTATATCCCAGGCACCGAAACCTGCCTGCGCATCGGCGGCTATGTCCGCTATGACATCGCCTTGGGTGACGTCGGCTCGTTGGATGGGGCAAAGGCAACCGACCACGAGGGCGGCAGCACCAATGCAACCTGGAAGAAGAATGCCCGCTTCACGCTGAAGACCTGGACGAACCGGGAAACCGAGTTGGGCACGTTGAAGACCTACACCGAAACCCGCATGAACTTTGGTAACCGCAACGATTATTCGGATCCGGGCAGTCCTCCAAACTATGCCTCCAATAGAGACCTCAGCCTGACTTTCGCCTGGATCCAGCTTGGCAACCTTCGAATTGGCAAGGACTGGTCGGCCTTCGACATGTTTATTGGCTATCCCGGCAACGTGCTCAATCCGATGCTCGTTCCCTACGGTGATTTCGAAACCAACGTCATCCAGTACTACTTTGACGCCGGTGACGGCTTTTCGGCCGTGGTCTCGCTTGAAGAAGGCGAAGGCGCGGTCGGCGCCATCGATAGCTACGTTCCGCACGTGGTCGGCGGCCTGAAATACACACAACAGTGGGGCGCGATCACCGGTGTTGCTGCTTATGATAGCAACTACGGATCGGTGGCCGGCAAAGTCCGCGTCGAGGTCAATGTCACCAACGAGCTGTCGCTATTCGGAATGTTAGGCTACGGCTCCAATGGCAAGCTCAACGATGATTCCACTAACGCAATCGACGCTCACGGCCGCGGCTTCTACAAAACTTGGGGCGGCAACTGGGCTTTCTGGGCTGGCGCCACTTACCAGTTCAACGAGACAACTTTGTTCAACCTTCAGGTCTCGGGTGATCAGCTCAAGAACTATGGTGTCGCCATGAACGTCGCCTATACGCTCATTCCAGATTTCACGGTAACAGCCGAAGTTGACTATGACCACTGCGGCGACTTCGGCGTCGGCATGGTGAACCCTTCCAACGTGAACTGGACTAACGCCGACAAAAACGACAGCGTCGGCGGCATTCTGCGTTTCCAACGCTCGTTCTGACGGACGAAGAGTTGCATCCAGGTAATTGAGCGGGGACCAATCTCGGCAACGCCCTAAGAGATCATCGCATGGAAGCGAGGCGAGATTGGAAGCCTCCACAACAGGCTGGATGACGTTCGAGATCCGGACATGGGCGAATGTGCAGGCGACATTCATGCTCGGGCGCTCATAGCCGCGGCACGCATGAGCCTATTTCGGTCCTGCAAGGAAGTCCAGGGCTCGCCGTTGGCTCAGATACAACGTCGTTGCATGCGGGCGAGCAGCGTTCGTCACCGATCCGCCGCTTGGCGGCGTTCGACCGTGGGGAATCCCGACCCGTCCAGCAGTACTGAAACCAAGTTGCCCTGGATAACCTGTCCTGTATTATTGAAATCACTAGATAATTTCTTCTCTGGTTGCATCACTTTGTAACATTGTGACGGGCGGAAAAGTGGGCTTTGTGGCCTGTGGAAATCGCCACTCTGGCGACTCTTAACGGGGAGTCTGGCCTATGGTCGGCTGCCTTCGACTGAGAAAGGGAGGCTGGCGCATGGGCGGCGAAGTTATGTTTGAGGAAAGCGAGGCGGCGGACATCGCTGCGGATTGGGGCGTCGATGTCGATCTGCTCAATGATGCGGTTTGGGAACTCGAAACGATAGATGGCAACGATGGCGAGACCTACGGCTTCCTAGTGCGCTTCGATGGGGATACCGACCCGGACCTTTTGCTTGCGCTGGGTGTAGCGCCCGGACAGTTCACGCGACAAGTCAGCTTGAACGCTTTCGACCAGCCCGACTATGAGCCGGAAGAATAGTAGGCCGCCGACTCGGGCGAAGGGTAATATGAAGTTTGTTCTAGGTATGCTTTTGGGCGGCTTTGTCGTCTGGGCAATAATGCGTCCAGCGGCTAGGGCGCATCTGCCTCCGGAGACGACCAGCGGGCTACCAAAAACCGATAGTTGGAAAGACACTTATCTAAAGCGCTAGGCAACGGCGAAGGAGTCAATGAGCGGCAATGAGCAACAATCCCGGCAAGAAGGGGAAGCCCGCCCGAACAACCTGAAGACGAATAGGCGCGCGCCGGGGTGGCCAGCCGGCTGACACACTGGCGACGGCTGGCAGGATTTACCACTGTGGATTGAATCCGCGACTCTTGACACGCGAGTCCACCCTATGATTCCTTGCCGCTGGGCAACGTCATTGGGGGACTAACCTTTGAAAAATCTGACTATTGCTTTGGCGACACTCGCAGTCGTGGGCGGCGTATTTTATACTTTCGGCCCTTACCCACCGTTTTGGGTGAAAGCCAACATCAGGTCTTCTATGACGCAATGGGTTCCCGACCCCGATTCGCTACAACTGACAGGTCTTCGCTACAGTGAAAACGGAAGCGGCATCATCTGCGGACAGATGAATGCGAAAAACCGACTAGGAGCATACACCGGATACAAGAAGTTTGCACATGCGCGAGACCGCAATTTCACCTTCCTTGAAGGCATTGGTCCTTCTGCCGACAGCATGATTGAATTGTTCCATTGTAACTAACAGCCATGGGGCCAAAAGCATGAAGCTTGACATGAAGACAATCTCGACGATGGAAGCGGCTGGACTTCATTTCATTGCCTATATCCGTGTCCCTGCCGGAAGTCAGACCGTTGAGATAGAGCCGAAGGAGATCGCCGCGTTCGTGGCTAATCGCGATGAAGTCGCGGCTAAGCTGTTCGGCGTCTCCACTTCGCAATATCTGGATTGGGTTGCTACCGATGGTGAACCCCGTTGTGGCGCCATCACCAAGAAGGGAACGCGATGCTCAAACTTCGTGAGCGGCGGAGTGCAGCGTTCGATTGAGGAATGGGTTCGTTTGGACGGCGGTTATTGCGCGGTTCACGGTGGCGAAAGCTCACAAGAGGCTCGACCACATCGTTATTGACCCGCGTTGCGGTGCAGGCGGGTCTTCACTCGCACGAAATAATCACTCTCGCTTCGCTTGCCGACACAGGGATTGAATTTAAATTGGAGATTGTCGGTGGGGTTCGCGGTCAGCCTGACAAGCAAATCGGCCGCGAACCCCGAATGCCGACTGGCGCACCCGCCGCATGGACGCTAGTGCAACCTAGCGTCCATGTTGGCGCATCGCGGCAATACTGAATATTAGATAGGCGCTTTCGCCTATTGGCAAGAGGCGCATCACTGGGCGCGCGCAGTGTAATTCACACCAACCATCTCATGAGATTCGTTGACGCACGGGCGAGGTTGCGGCGTCGCGAGACAGGTGACGAAGAGCCGCGACCTTCGCCGGTTGGCGCTATACCCGCAAGAGAACGGACGGACAGGATGATACCTGTCCGCCCGTCTTTGGTCAGCGAAAGGATCGGGCCGCGCTATGCGGCCTCTTTGAGCGAAAGGGATTCCTCGCGGCAGGTGTCCGGCACGATGAAGCCGACTTCAGCCAGGGCGATGATGACAGCGTTCCGGGGATCGTGGTCGCCGCGAGCCTCTACCAGCGCGTCCATGGCGCCATCGGTCACCTGACATTTTTCATTGACGCACCGCTCCTCGCATATCTTCGCTCACTCGGAACGATGCCTATCGTAATTAGGATCCGCAGTGCTTGCCAAGACTTTGGCAGCGGAACTCGCAAGGTGCCGCCCAGCGGGAAGACGTTCGTATATATCTTGCTTTTCGAAGCTGAGTATCCCGCGTGGGCCGAGGTGCGTTAGCGGCCCCGGCACAAAGCAGCTGACCGCCTTGAGCGGCGAGACCATACATCGAATCTTCTAAGGGAGTTTTTGGTGGGTGTGCGCCAATTAAATCAATATGTTAGGCGGTAATCGGCGGTAATCGGCGGTAATCGTCCGCTCGTCCCACACTACTGTCCTACACAGTGGTCACGTGCAACGGCCTAATCGGCACGCCACGCCGTCGCTGTCCCGATCCAGCTTCCCGCCCCATGAACAGTTCTGCAGATACCATTGGGCTTGGTCGCAGGAACTGATCTGCTTGCATGTCCGCCGCGGCTCGCACGAATAGCCGCTCTGCGCGACCAGTTTGCGGTTGACGATGCCGAGCGGCTGGCTCGACGGCGCTTTGCCGTCGGCATGCGACGCGCGCCAGTCCCAAGGCTGCTCAAACTTGCCGACCCATAGGCCGACCTTCGCCGCCTGGGCTTTCGCCTGCTGCCCGACATAGGCGCCGTTGCTGTAGCGCGGCCAATGGAGCGCCTGGCCGTGCTCGACCATCCATGCCGCCACGCTGGCGCCGTCGGCGCGCCGGCAGTCGCCGACAAAGCGGTGATAGCTATCCAGGTCACGAACGTGCATTGCACCGGCCTCGAGGCGGCCAGCAAGGTGTCCATCGCTGCAGCCGATCGCCGGCCGCACGGATATTCAAAGCCCTTGGCGTCGTCGCAGTATTGCTTGCTCTCCGGCGCGTCGATGCCGTTGAAGCGGATCCGCTGCCCGTGCACTTCGATCGTGTTGCCGTCGATGACGGATGCGACGCCGGTGATCGGCTCCGGCTGCTTCGTCCCGATCAAGTTCTGCAGACTGATCTCATGCAAGCTGTCGGCGTGCTTCATGGCAGTCAGCGCAGCCAGCGCGCCAGCAGCGGCGACAGTCACGAGGATAAAGCGAAGCGGAACTCTCGCCCAACGCCGCTCACGCGAGCGCCTGGCGCCGGAGTGTTTGCCCTTGGTCAGACCGATTGTGGTGCCGTGATTTGTCCAAGCCCTTTCCCCCGCTCGGGAGGATGCGCTTAAATAAGATCGAAGTCCAGCGGCGGCCCTGGTGCCAATTTCTAGGTATCGTGTAGCTTGGCGCCCAAATCTGTTAGTCTGGCGCGGCAAATAGCGCCGGTGCAGTGAAGAGGGGTGGAATGCCGATCTACCAGAAAGCTAAGGAAGCCGGGATCTTCGATTCGTCCGAAGTAGCCTTGCTTGGCCGCGTCTTCGACAGACTGAAAGAAGAACATCAATCGCAACAGCGACGTGAAGCGCTCGCCTCCCGGGTCATAGCAAACTACCAGGCTGGGATTAGAGACGAGGACGAGCTGGTTTCGGTGTCAAAATTGCCGCTAGGACGCTGAAGGCGGCTGGCGGAGTCTATTAATCGCCCGCTGTCGTCTGCGAGCGCCATAACCGCTCCTACATATAATTTTGCTAAAATACCTGGAACCTGGCGACTGCGCACGGCTTGAATCGCGGTTGGGGTATTGTGCATGCGCAACGCCAGCGAGCGGCTGAAGTTCATTAGGCCGCTGGAGCCAGTCCAGGTCGAGACGCCGCCGGTCAGCGACGACTGGCTGCACGAGATCAAATATGACGGCTTCCGCACCCAGCTGATCCTCGACTGGCCGGCGCGCGTGCCTTCACCCGCACCGGCATTGATTGGTCAAAGCGCTACTGGCCGATGGTCGACGCTGCCGAAAAGCTGCCGGGGAGGGCCTTCATCATCGACGGCGAAATGATCGCGCCGGATCCGGATGGCACGCCGAATTTTCACGAGATGCACTCGCGCATGGCGTGGAACGCGAGCAGCTAGCCTTTGTCGCCTTCGACATCCTGTGCCTTGACGGGCAGGATCTGCGCGCCCTACCACTGATCGAGCGCAAGGCGAAGCTATGGCACCTGGTCAAGCCGGCCAAGGGCATCATCCAATACAGCGATCATGTCGAAGGCGGCGGCGCTGCCTTCTTCGAGGCTGTCGAGAAGATGGGCCTAGAGGACATGGTCTCGAAGCGCCGGGAAAGCCCCTATCGCAGCGGCAAGCTGGATTTCTGGGTCAAGACCAAATGCTGGGAGATCGGAGATTTCGAGCTGCTCGGTATCAAGCGCGAGCCCGGCAAGCCGGCTGCCGCGATCGTGGCACGCAACGGCTGCTACGCCGGCACTGCCGCCGTGACGCTATCCCAACGAATGCGCGAGCGACTATGGCAGCGCGTTCAACTAGCCAAGGCTGCGAAACCGCATCGGCCGGTGCCGACGGCCGTCGCCGGCGCGGATGTCGAATGGGTGAGGCCTGGCATCACCGGGCAAGTGAAATTCCTGCGCGGCGAGCACAAGTTAAGGCATGCCTCGCTCCAGAATTTCCGGAGGAAATAAGGCATCGCGTCATGGAATGGCCGCTCGCTCGGCAAGGGACAACCGTTGTGACCGGCGTCTGGAACCCCTCTCAGTAGGTGCACGTTTTCGTTCTAGGGTTATGTGGTAACCAAGGAGGTATTTCGATGAATATCAAGATGTTGAGTATGGGCGCACTCGTACTCGCAATGATGGGTGGTACCGCAATGGCCGGGTCCACGTCTGCGCTCGATGATCCGGCCAAGATGTCGCCGTTCTTCACCGATGCCGGCATGAAAACTCTGAAGTCAGAAAAGGATTTCATGACCGCATGGAAGGCCATGAAACCTGATGAACAAAAGGCAGCGTTGAAAGACTGCGGCGATACCACGCTTAACAAGTCGCATGCAGATTTCTGCGCGATGGCTAAGAAGATGGGTGGCTAACTCGTTCTCCCGGCCGTCTATATGAGAGGAAGGCGGACCATGTGTTCGCCTTCTTGCAAAGGATACCGGAAACGCCATATGTGCACTTTCCACTGTCTTCGCGCATCATCTCCGCTAGCCGGCCTTCAACATAGCAATCCAGACGAAGGCGTGAAATGCTGGCTCCATCGCCTCTAGCCACAGGATCCGCTCAGGAGGTCTGTCGGCGGCGAGTCAGTCCTTTGCTGGCACGATCGCCGGCGGTCCGGGTCCGTGGATGATCCCCTGGCTCAGCCGACGCCGAATTTTTTGCCTAACCTGAACAGTCCGTCCTCTAGATCGTTCTAACGATTAGGAGGTCGTTTTCATGAGTGACGATGACAACAGGTCAGGTTCGCAAAGTGGGGCGATGAAGGTTCTGGCCGATCGCCTGGTCAGAGAGGCAGACGTTACCGAAGAGCAAGCTCGCGAGCTGATCACGTTGATCGGGACCGATTGGAATTCCCTGCTTCGAGAGGCTCATTTCCTGAAGGCGCGGCACCGCCTATGAGCGAACGCGGGGCAGAGTTCTTTGGAAAATGGATCACCGACAACGTGATGCGCGGCAGCGCCGGCGCCGACATTATTTCTGTGGCGGAGCTGACGACCAAGCTGTTCGCCGATGCGAAGGCCGCAGGCATTTCCGAGGACGAGATCGAAGAGGAAATCGGCAGTGCCTATGAGGCGATCCAGGCTGCGATTAATGGCCGCCAGATTTCGGAGCCGATTGACCGGCGCGCGGAGGTTCACCCATTCTAAATTGCCATCCGTCCACAACGAAGGACACCTTGGCTCGCGCCGCGGAGTTCGCTCTTCTACCTGTAGCTGGTCAAACTCGGATCGAGGTTCTGCTACAGTCCCGAATGGCCGTCC
>NZ_JAVIJB010000034.1:0-71366 GCF_033977165.1 Mesorhizobium captivum | reverse complement strand
TGTTCGCGATGTCCTCGCACACCTGTTCGCGATGTCCCCGGTCCAAACACCCTTGTGGGAGAAGGTGGCCGCGCAGCGGCCGGATGAGGGGTGTTCCAGGGAACGCCGACGCCTCATTTCTTCCAACACCCCTCAACCGTCTCGGCGCTGCGCGCCGATCCACCTTCTCCCACAAGGGGAGAAGGGACAGGCGCCATCGGCCGAAGGCCGAGCCCGCGACCGCGGGCCGCCGGCCGTCCGGCGCCCCCGCGGAGGGCCAGCCGCGGCAGCGGCGATACGGCCCGTGAGCGAAAACCAAATCGGCCGAAGGCCGAGCCCGCGACCGCGGGCCGCCGGTCGTCCGGCGCCCCCGCGGAGGGCCAGCCGCGGCAGCGGCGATACGGCCGGTGAGCGAAAACCAAATCGGCCGAAGGCCGAGCCCGCGACTGCGGGCCGCCGGTCGTCCGGCGCCCCCGCGGAGGGCCAGCCACGGCAGCGGCGATACGGCCCGTGAGCGAGATTAAGCCGCCTTCTTCTTCGGCTGGATCAGGCCCCGCTCGACCAGCAGCTCGGCAATCTGGACGGCGTTCAGCGCTGCGCCCTTGCGCAGATTGTCGGAGACGACCCACATCGACAGGCCGTTGTCGACGGTCGAGTCCTCACGGATGCGCGAGATGAAGGTGGCGTCCTCGCCGGCCGATTCCAGCGGTGTGATGTAGCCGCCGTTCTCGCGCTTGTCCAAGACCTGGCAGCCGGGCGCCTCGCGCAGGATCTCACGCGCCTCGTCGGCGGTGATCGGCTTCTCGAACTCGATGTTGACCGCTTCCGAATGGCCGATGAACACCGGCACGCGCACGCAGGTCGCCGTCAGCTTGATCTTGGGGTCGAGCATCTTCTTGGTCTCGGCGACCATCTTCCACTCTTCCTTGGTGAAGCCGTCGTCGAGGAAGACGTCGATATGCGGAATGACGTTGAAGGCGATGCGCTTGGTGAACTTCTTGACGTCGACCTGGTCGGCGACGAAGACAGCGCGGGTCTGGGCAAAGAGTTCGTCCATGCCTTCCTTGCCGGCGCCGGAAACCGACTGGTAGGTGGCGACGACGACGCGCTTGATGGTGGCGACGTCATGCAGCGGCTTCAGCGCCACAACGAGCTGCGCCGTCGAGCAGTTCGGGTTGGCGATGATGTTCTTGCGCGAGAATTGTTCGATGGCGTCTGGATTGACCTCAGGCACGATCAGCGGCACGTCGGGGTCGTAGCGGAAGGCCGAGGAATTATCGATGACGACGCAGCCCTGCTTGCCGATCTTGGGCGACCATTCCTTGGAGACATTGCCGCCGGCCGACATGACGCAGATGTCGGTGTCGGAAAAGTCGTAGGTGTCGAGCGCCTTGACCTTCAGCGTGCGGTCGCCGAAGGACACCTCGGTGCCTTGGCTGCGCCGTGAGGCCAGCGCCACCACCTCGCTCGCCGGGAAGCCGCGCTCGTCCAGAATGTTGAGCATCTCGCGGCCCACATTGCCCGTGGCGCCGACTACCGCAACCTTGAAACTCATCGAAATCTCCTGTCCCTCTCCGCTTGGTTGTTGGAGAAAACCCGCCGGCCACATGCGGGTTCCGTCCCCCGGGCCGAACCCGGGAGAGGGTGGTTAGGCCAAGGGAATCACACCGTTTTGGTGGTGGTTTTGGCCATGGTTTTGCTGGAACGGACAGACGCGCCAACGCGCCCGGCCCGATGTTCTGCATCGTGGCTGGGGGCATCGAATGCAAGAAGAGCCATCAGAAGGCCGCGCATCGAAGACGATCCCGTTCGGTGCCGGCTTTTACGCGCTTTGGTAAAAGAGTCAATTGGTGGGCTCCCCCTTCTCCCCTTGTGGGAGAAGGACAGGCGGTGCCGCTTGCGCTGTACAACGGCGGCCGCAAGAAGTACGAACGCCCAAATATCCTTTGGCTGGTGCAAGGGCCGGCCTTGTGCTCCATGACGAGCACAGAATCCCGAATTCCGAAAGAAGAAAATGTCCAGTTTCGAAACCATCGTGCCTGCGCTTGCAGAGGCGCTGCAAAATCGCGGCTATGTCGAGCTGACCGCCGTCCAGAAGGCGGTTCTGGCGCCCGAGCTCGGGCAGGCCGACGCGCTGGTTTCGGCGCAGACCGGTTCCGGCAAGACCGTCGCCTTCGGCCTCGCCATGGCGCCGACCCTGCTTGGCGGCGCGGAGCGCTTTGCCGCTGCCGCGGCACCCCTGGCGCTGGCCGTGACGCCGACGCGCGAGCTGGCGCTGCAGGTCAAGCGCGAGCTGGAGTGGCTCTACGAGCTCACCGGCGCCACCGTGGCATCCTGCGTCGGCGGCATGGATATGCGCGGCGAGCGCCGGGCGCTGGAACGCGGCGCCCATATCGTTGTCGGCACGCCTGGACGGCTGCGCGACCACATCACGCGAAACGCGCTCGACATGTCGGCGCTCAAGGCCGTGGTGCTCGACGAGGCCGACGAGATGCTCGATCTCGGCTTTCGCGAGGATCTCGAATTCATCCTCGACGCCGCGCCGGCCGAGCGACGCACGCTGATGTTTTCGGCGACCGTGCCGCGCTCTATCGCCACGCTGGCCAAAAGCTACCAGCGCGATGCCGTGCGCATCTCGGCCGCCGGCGAGGAGAAACAGCATCTCGACATCGAATACCGGGCGCTGAACGTCGCCCAGGCCGATCGCGAGAACGCCATCATCAATGTGCTGCGCTACTACGAAGCGAAGAACGCGCTGGTGTTCTGCAACACGCGCGCCGCCGTCAATCATCTCACCGCGCGCTTCAACAACCGCAATTTTTCGGTCGTGGCGCTTTCCGGCGAGCTCAGCCAGAACGAACGCAGCCACGCGCTGCAGGCGATGCGCGACGGCCGCGCCAAGGTCTGCATCGCAACGGACGTCGCCGCGCGCGGCATCGACCTGCCCAATCTCGAACTGGTGGTCCATGCCGACCTGCCGACCAACCCGGAGACGCTGCTGCATCGGAGCGGACGGACGGGCCGCGCGGGACGAAAAGGGGTGAGCGCGCTGATCGTGCCGGGCAATGCCCGCCGGCGCACCGAAAGGCTGCTGCAAAGCGCGAAGCTGACGGCGACCTGGGCGAGTCCGCCTTCGGCCGACGACGTGCTGCGCCGGGACGACGAGCGCATCCTCGCCGACCCCGCCTTCGAGGAGCCTGTGCGCGAGGAGGAGCGCGGCTTCATCGCCACACTGCTGGAGAAGCATGGCGCCGAGCAGGTGGCCGCCGCCTTCGTGCGGCTCTGCCGTTCCAGCCGCTCAGCGCCGGAGGATCTTCTCGACGTGGCACCGTTCGCACCGTCGGGCGAGAAGTCTGCGCGCCGCGACGAGACGCCCTCTCGCCGCGATGATTTCGGCGACAGCGTCTGGTTCTCGCTGTCGGTGGGACGCCGGCAGAATGCCGAGCCGCGCTGGCTGATCCCGATGCTGTGCCGCACGGGGGGCATCAGCAAGCGCGAGATCGGCGCCATCAAGATGCAGCCCGAAGAAACCTTCGTGCAGGTCGCCGCCGACTGGGCCGACCGCTTCCTCGCCGCGATCGGCCCCGACCGCAGGCTGCAGGACAGCATCGCCGTGAAGCGGCTGGACGGCACGCCGGATTTGTCGCGGGCCGGTTATCAGCCGCCGAAACCGGAGAAGAAGCCGCATCGCGGCAAGCGCGCTTTCGATCAGGGCGGCCCCGGGTTCGAGAAGCGGGCGCCGAGCGAGCGGCTGCCTGCCGGGACGCCGGAGTCAAAACCCTGGGCGAAGAAACCCGGCAAATCGAAATTCGGCAAGTCAAAGTTCGACAAGCCAAAGTTTGACAGGGTGAAATCCGACCAACCGGCAAAACGCAAGAAGCAAAAGAAGCGGCCGGCATAGGGTTGGAAGCCGGGCCGCGGCGAACGCCTGCATTCTCCTTTGGTAGCAAATCGCAACCTTCGAGATTGGCCGAAGCGTCCGACCTTCGTCATCCACGGGCGGAGCGGGAGCGAAGCGGACGCGTAGACCCGAGGATCCATTCCGTGACCTCGCGCGAAGAATAGAGACGACGCAGAACAGGGGCCGTTCTGGACCGCTGCAACGCGCATAGGTCACGGAATGGATTCTATGGTCTGCGCTGCGTCGCTTCGCTCCTTGCTCCGCCATAGAATGACGAAGGCGTGGTGCTCGCCAGGTTACGCTGCTGTGTATGCCCCTTGCGGTTCGCCGCGACTTTGAACAGTCTGGGCGTGCGCGGCAACGGGGGACATGGCAATGCGCGGCGAAGTTCTTCACTACGACCAGGAGCAGGGCTTCGGCTTCATCGCCGGCGCCGACGGCAAGCGCTACAGTTTCGCGCGCGAGGACCTGCCCCGCGAGATGGCGCTGGCGAGGGGAGCCGAGGTCGAGTTCCAGCCAAACGGCGAGCGTGCCGGAAATGTCTTTTCGGTCCGCGCCCGCATGACCGGACGCGCGGAAGGTGCCGCTCCAGCCGCGACCGCTCCGTTAGCCGGCAGCGCGCCTGCGGCGCCGGCGCATTTCGGCCGCAACGCCGAGAACGGGACGGCGGAATCCACCGGCCTGTGGAGCTATTTCTGGCGCGGCCTGACGACGAACTACGTCAACTTCTCCGGCCGCGCCAGGCGCAAGGAGTTCTGGGGCTTTTGCCTGTTCTGGACGATCGGCCTTGTTGTCGCCATCGGTGTCGGGCTGTCCGTCGACTTGTCGCGCAGCGATGTCGGGGGCGGCGGCGACGAACCGATCGTCATGTTCGGCCTTTTCGGTCTTTACGTCCTGCTCACGATCCTGCCCTGGATCGCGCTCATCGTGCGACGCCTGCACGATCTCGGCCTGACCGGCTGGCTCGCCATCCTCTGCTTCCTGCCCTATGTCGGCGGCCTCGCCACCCTGGTCTTCGCGCTGATCCCGACCCAGGCCGGCGACAACAAATGGGGACCGGTGCCAGTTGGAGTGAGGTTCTAAGCGCTAAACGTGCGCATTGCAATTTTCTGCAACCTTAGATAGCTTTCGTGGTGCTACGCAGAGGGGGAATGCAATGCGCGGTGCAGTATTTCACTACGATGAGGATCACGATTACGGGTACATCAACGGCGTTGACGGCAAGCGCTATATCTTCAGCCGCGGCGATCTGATCAAGGATATGCCTCTCGCCAGAGGCATGCTGGTCGAGTTCACGCCGGACGACGGCACAGCGCACGACATCGTGGTCGTGAGGTCACCCGCACCTTCGCCAAATGGCAGTCCGCAGCAGCATAGCCGCGCCACCGAAAACCGTTCCTCCAAGTCCATGGGACTCTGGGCCTATTTCCTGCGAGCTGTGGGCGACGACTACCGAAATTTCACCGGCCGGGCCAGCCGCAAGGAGTTCTGGGCGTTCTTTCTCTGGTTCTATGTCTTGTTCGGCGCTCTGTTCGGTTTCGGCATTCTGCTCAACCTGGCGATAAGCGGTTTCGATGACGGTCCAACGACTTCGATCGGGCACATTCCTGCCCTGCTTTTCGTGCTGGTAGCAATCCTGCCGTCGATCGCAGTGGTCGTACGGCGTCTGCACGACATCGGTCTGACCGGCTGGCTTGTCCTGCTTTGCTACACTCCGGCTTTTGGGGCCGTGGCCTTTCTCGTCTTCGGGCTTCTTCCCTCTCAATTCGGGGAGAACCGGTGGGGGCCGATGCCGGCCGGAGTCACGGTTTAGCGGCCGTCCTCAGCGCCTCGCCGGACAGCCTGAGGAAGACCTTCTGACCGTGGCGCTCGGCGCCAAGCCGGCCGTAGAAGCGTAGCGCGCCCTCGTTCCAGTCCTCGGCCGTCAGATCGATGCGGCCGATGCCCTTGGCGACGCAATGATTGGCGAGAAAGCCGATCAGCGCTCGGCCAACGCCTTTGTTGCGGGCGCTGCCGCGCACGAACAGGTCCTTCAGGAACATCAGCCGTTCGAGATCGATGCCGGGATGCGCGATCGCGACCGAAGCCAGGCCGGCCACCTCGCTACCCGCAAAGGCCAGCGCGAAATGCGGATAGGCCGGGCTTTCGTCGTGGAGCCACTGCCGTGCCACGTCCGTCGCGCGGCCGTGATCGAGCAGCGCCTGCCGATAGTGCGCCGCCATCTCGCAAAGCACGGTGGCGAGCGCCTCGGCGTCTTCGGTCGTCGCCCAGCGGACGTCGACCGCCATTTGAGCTAGCCCAGGAACTTGGCGATAATGGCGTCGCCCATCTCAGTGGTGCCGACTTCCTTCATGCCCGCCGAGAAAATATCCTTGGTGCGCAGGCCGTCGTCTAGCACGGCGGCGATTGCCGCTTCGAGCTTGTCGGCTTCGGCCACCATGCCGAAGGAATAGCGCAGGCACATGGCGAAGGACGCGATCATCGCGATCGGGTTGGCGATGCCCTTGCCGGCGATGTCGGGCGCCGAGCCGTGCACCGGCTCATAGAGCGCCTTGCGCTTCTTGGTCTTGACGTCCGGCGCGCCGAGCGAGGCCGAAGGCAGCATGCCGAGCGAGCCGGTCAGCATCGCCGCCACGTCTGACAGCATGTCGCCGAACAGATTGTCGGTGACGATGACGTCGAACTGCTTCGGCCAGCGCACCAGCTGCATGCCGCCGGCATCGGCCAGCATGTGGTCGAGCTTGACGTCGCTGAATTTGGCCTTGTGCGTCTGGCTGACCACCTCGTTCCACAGCACGCCCGACTTCATGACGTTGCGCTTTTCCATGGAAGTCACATGGTTGCGGCGCGTCCGCGCGAGCTCGAAGGCGACGCCCGAGATGCGCTCGATCTCGAACGTGTCGTAGACCTGCGTATCGATGCCTCGCTTCTGGCCGTTGCCGAGATCGATGATCTCTTTCGGCTCGCCGAAATAGACGCCGCCGGTAAGCTCGCGCACGATCAATATGTCGAGGCCCTCGACCACCTCCTGCTTGAGCGATGACGACGCGGCCAAAGCCGGATAGCAGATCGCGGGCCTGAGATTGGCGAACAGCTCCATGTCCTTGCGCAGCCGCAGCAGTCCGGCCTCGGGGCGCACCTCGTAAGGCACCTTGTCCCACTTCGGCCCGCCGACCGCGCCGAACAGCACCGCATCAGCCGCCATCGCCTTTTCCATATCGGCATCGGAGATCGCCGCGCCATGCGCGTCATAAGCGCAGCCGCCGACCAGCCCCTCGTCGGTGGCAAAGCCGCTGCCGAGCTTGTCGTTCATGGCGGCAATCAGCTTCTTCACCTCGGCCATGGCCTCGGGGCCGATGCCGTCGCCGGCGAGCAGGAAGAGATTTTTCGAAGCCATGGAGAACCGTCCGGAAAGAATGAGTTTCTGTTTGCACAGCATCCTTTGCGCGCCGAAGAGGCGCGCGGCGCTGTGCGGCCGGCGTCTTGCTAAACGCCAAGCGCTTGCGGCGCAAGGGGATGACGGGGCATTGCGACGCCCGTCAGGCGTGGCACTGGTTCCTCGCCCCCGCCGGAGGCGGGGGAGAGGTGTCCGCGAAGCGGACGGAGAGGGGGCCTTCGTAAGGCGCTGCCCCCGCTCCGTCTCGGCTTCGCCGAGCCACCTCTCCCCCCACTTCGTGAGGGCGAGGAAACCAAGCTGGAATAGCGTCGCGATCCTCAGAACAGATCGCGAGAAACCCTCACCGGTGCGACAGGATGTTCACCAGCCGCCCGAACGGGTCGCGCACATAGAAGCGGCGCACGCTCCAGGGCTCGTCGGCCGGGCCGTATTCGATGGCGAAGCCTGCGTTGCGCATGCGGTCGAGCGCCTCATCGACGTCGTCGACCTCGATCGACAGGTCCGGCACCGGCGTGCCAGAACCGCCTTGGGCCATGAAGCTGATCTGAACGCTCATTGTCTCGTGCGAGCCGTAAGTGGCGATCCAGCCCATATCCATGAGCAGATCGAGGCCGAGGACGTCCTGATAGAAGCGTTTCGCCGCCGCGATATCCTGTGTGGCGATATTGGCTACGATGCGCCGGACCTTCATGGCTTTGGTCCTTTCATGCCGTGCGCCTGAGCGCCGTCACCTCGATCTCGATCTTCATTTCCGGCTTGTTGAGCTGGCAGACGATCATCGTCGCGGCCGGCCTGATCTCGCCGAACGTCTCGCCGAGGATCGGGAAGACCACATCAACATAGGCCTGGTCGGTGATATAATAATGCGCCCGCACCACATCGGCCATGTCGAAGCCGCCGTCGGCCAAAGCCTTGGCTATTGTCGCGAGGCAGTTGCGCGTCTGCGCCTCGACCGTGTCCGGCATCGTCATGGTGGCATAGTCGTAGCCGGTCGTTCCCGACACGAAACACCAGTCGCCCTGCACCACCGCGCGCGAATAGCCGGCGGTCTTTTCGAAGGGGGAGCCGGTGGAGATCAGCTTGCGCATGGGGGGCCTCGCGATGTTTGCACCCGTCTAGCAGGGGAAGACCGGTCTGGTCGTGGGCCAAGCCGGTCGGACTATTGTCAGGATGGCCGGCGTAAGCCTTGGAGAATGGCCGCAGCCTCCCTCCCATCGTCATTCCAGGGCGGAGCAAGGAGCGAAGCGACGCGCGCAGACCCTGGAATCCATGCCGTTACGCCGAAGCGCCGCCCGCGGTGCAAAATTCTGCATCGTTGCGCCCTACGGCAACCGTCACGGAATGGATCCTCGGGTCTGCGCTTCGCTGCGCGTCGCTCCGCCCGTGGATGACGAAGCCGCGAGGGCCGCGCCGAAACCCTAATTCCCCGACCCCTGCGCCTCGTCCAGCGCCTTCTTGATATCCGCCGGCCAGCTCTTCACGTCGGGCCAGGCATCCGGCTCGGGATTGTCGCCGCGGCGGGCGAAATAGACCTTGTGCTTCACAGGGTCGACCGCCATGAAGCCGTCATTGCCGCCGCAGTCATGCGGCACGCAGCCGCTGGCATAGAAGGCGCCTGAGGCCGTCTTCTCGGTGCCGCCGCCGACCAGCAGGCTGGTCGCCACATCCGGCATGTCCTTGCCGAGCAGCGCCTCGGCCGCCTGGTAGACGGCCTCGTTGTGGAAGGCGTCGATGATATTGTCGTATTTCGACGGATCGACGTCCTTCCAGTCGGTGCCGGGTTCCGGCGCGTAGGTAAGCTCGCCCGAGATCGTCAGCCCGGTGGTCGGCGACCATTGCAGCGCCGGCTTGGAATCGCCCGGCAGGAGGTAGGGCACGAAATAGATGGCGGCGTCGGAAACCGCGGCCGGCGGCGCGCCGCATTCGTCCTGCTCGACCGTGGTGGTCTGGATCTCGCCGTCCTTCGGCTTCCAGACGATGACCTTGGCCGGCCCGCACTGGTTGCCGCCGTCGCCGACGTCGACCAGCGCCACGTTGACGTCGCCGATCTTGACGATCCTGTCGAAAAAGACGTCGTAGTTGCTGGCGAGCTCCTTGCCGTCATAGGACAGCACCTTCTCGCCGTCCTGTTCCGGCTGCGTGATGGTAAGCTGGCCGCCCTCGAACGGGATCGGCGCCTGGCTGTCATCGTCCGGCGCGGCAGCGTCGTCGCTGCCCGATCCCTGAACGGTCGCTCCCTGGTCGGAGGGCGTCTGCTGGGTGGCGGGCGTTTGCGTCTGCGCGCTTGCGCCGGCCATAGCCAGAAGGATTGCCGCCGAGGCGCAGGCGCCGGCCAGAAGCGAGCGTGTCATGACTGTCCCTCCATTCAGCCGCCGCGAACCCGGCCTGCGAGGGCCGGGCTATGAATTCAGACCGCTCAGGCCCAGGGGCGCAGTTCGGCGTTCTTCTTCTCGAAGGACGCGATGGCGCCGGCCTTCTCCATGGTCAGGCCGATGTCGTCGAGGCCGTTCAAGAGGCAGTGGCGCTTGAAGTCGTCGAGGTCGAACTTGACCACGCCGCCGTCCGGGCCGCGGATTTCCTTCGCCTCGAGATCGACCGACAGCGTCGCGTTGGAGCCGCGCGAGGCGTCGTCCATCAGCTTGTCCAGGTCTTCCGGGCTGACTGTGATCGGCAGGATGCCGTTCTTGAAGCAGTTGTTGTAGAAAATGTCGGCGAACGAGGTCGAGATCACGCAGCGGATGCCGAAATCGAGCAGCGCCCAGGGCGCATGCTCGCGGCTCGAGCCGCAGCCGAAATTGTCGCCGGCGACCAGGATCTGCGCCTTGCGATAGGCCGGCTTGTTGAGCACGAAATCCGGGTTCTCCGAACCGTCGTCCTTGTAGCGCATCTCGGCGAACAGGCCGGTGCCAAGCCCGGTGCGCTTGATCGTCTTCAGATAATCCTTCGGGATGATCATGTCGGTGTCGACGTTGACGATCGGCATGGGCGCGGCGACGCCGGTGAGCTTGGTGAATTTGTCCATGGTCCTTGCCCGTCTCGGTTCTGCGGGAATTGCTGGCGCACGCTTTACACAAAGCGGCGGGCAAATGAAAGGCAACTGTTGGCAGTTGAGTTTAGGCCATCGGACACGAGATCGGCATCGCCTGCTTTCAAAACGCGGGTCTTTCGTGCACCTTGGCGGCATGACACCGATTTCGAAGGTTTTTTACGCAAGCGAGCCCACGCTCGACCTCGCCGAATTCCGCCGCGTGCTGGTGGAATCCGGCCTTGGCGAAACGCGGCCGGTCGATGACGAGGCCCGGCTGAAGGCTATGCTGGGAAATGCCAATCTGGTGCTGACGGCGCGCCTCGACGTCGAAGGCAAGCCGATCGTCGGCGTCGCCCGCGGCGTCACCGACTTTTCCTGGGTCTGCTACATTTCCGAGCTTGCCGTGTCGGTCTCGGCGCAAGGGCTCGGCATCGGCAAGGGCCTGATGGACGAGGCGCGCCGCCAGCTCGGGCCCTCGGTCGGCATCAGCCTGATCTCGGTGCCCGACGCCGTCGGCTTCTATGAGCGCATCGGCATGAAACGCATGACCGACGCTTTCTGGTTCTCCCGCAAGCGCTGACGCCATTCACCGGCAAGTGATTGCCTGGTTCCGTCGCAATGCTTGACATGCAACCAAATGGTTGCATATTAAAGCCATGAGCATGGATGCCGTCTTTCGCGCCTTGGCCGACCCGACCCGCCGGCAATTGCTGGACAGCCTCTATGCCAGGAACGGGCAGACGCTGAACGCGCTCTGCGAACGGGTGGACATGACGCGCCAGGCGGTGACCAAGCACCTGGCGATCCTGGAGGAGGCGAACCTCGTCACCACCGTTCGCAACGGGCGCGAGAAGGAGCACTACCTCAACCCCGTTCCGATCAACGAGATCGCCGAGCGCTGGATCGGCAAGTTCGAGCGCCATCGGCTGGATGCATTGAGCAACCTGAAGAAACGACTTGAAAGGGAAGAGCCGTGAGCGACAACAGTTTCGTCTACGTCACCTATATCCGCACCACGCCGGAAAAGCTTTGGACGGCGCTGACCGATCCGGAATTCAACCGGCAGTTCTTTCTCTGCTCCTACCAGGAGAGCGACTGGAAGGTTGGGTCGAGCTGGAAGCTGATCTTTCCCGACGGCCGTGTTGCCGACTCGGGCGAGATCCTCGAGATCGACCCGCCAAAACGCCTGGTCATCAAATGGCGCAACGAATGGCTGCCCGAGGTGAAGGAGGATGGCTACACGCGCTGCACCTTCACCATCGAGCAGGATGGCGAGCTGATGAAGCTCGCCGTCACCCACGAAGCCGACGGGCCGCACAGGCTGATCGAGAATGTTGCCAAGGGCTGGCCGCTGGTGCTGGCGAGCCTCAAGAGCCTGCTCGAGACCGGCAAGGGTTTCGAGCGCCCGCCGTCAAAGCTCTGACGCTTCGTTTCGATACCGAAACAATCTCGCGTGGAGGCGGAAATGATGCTCGGACATTCCTCGCCGCAGGCCATGGCGAATGGCGAGACGGTCATGGCCTCGGCCGAAATCCTCGCCCCGGCGGAGCAAGTCTTTGCCGCGCTCGTCACGAATGGGGTCGAGCGCTGGTGGGGCTCTGCCGATACCTACCGGATGACCGGCTGGATCGCCGATCTTCGCGTAGGCGGTCGCTGGGCAGTCACTGTCAGAACGGCAGACGGCAGACGCCTGCCCGCCGGCGGCGCCTTTGTTGAAATCGAGACGCCGCGCCGGATCGTCCAGACTCGGCGGTACGACTGGGATCACCCGACACTGGGGCGTCACGAAACGACGGTCGCCTATCTGCTGGACCCGATCGCCGCCGGCACGCGGCTCACCATCTGCCATGGCGGCTTCGCCGGCTTCCCGGACGCGGCGGCCGAGCATGCGGAGGGGTGGGCGCGGGTGCTTGGATGGTTGCAGGGGTATTTCGGCGCGGGAAGGCAGGCGGCTTAAGCAAGAAACGCCGCGATCCTTCGCGCCCCCCTCTGCCCTGCTGGGCATCTCCCCCTCAAGGGGGGAGATTGGCAGCTTCGCCGAAGGCGCCATTTTTACAACGCTGGAGATTGGCGAAAGCCGCAGTGACATCTGATCTCCCCCCTTGAGGGGGAGATGTCCGGCAGGACAGAGGGGGGCGCTGTCCCGCCAGCGCTGGAGTGACTTCTCGTCACCCTACCCTCAAATCACATTCAGCTCCCGGAACGCCCGCCCCTCGGCCACGCGCCCATACCCGAACGCCGAGCAATCGATCGTCCTGTACCCGCCATGCACGATGAGCTCCGAGAGCGCCTTGCCGACCGCCGGCGCCTGCTGCAGGCCGTGGCCGGAAAAACCGTTGGCGAAGAGGAAGTTTTCGACCTCGGGATGCGGGCCGATCACCGCGTTCTGGTCGAGCGTGTTGTAGTCGTAGTGCCCGACCCAGGCGCGCGTCGGCTTGATCGCCTCGAAGGCGGGGATGCGGGTGGCGAGCACCGGCCAGATCACCTCCTCGAACAGCGGCCAGTTCACCTCGAAATCCTTTGGG
This sequence comes from Mesorhizobium captivum, assembly GCF_033977165.1. Lineage (NCBI taxonomy): Bacteria > Pseudomonadati > Pseudomonadota > Alphaproteobacteria > Hyphomicrobiales > Phyllobacteriaceae > Mesorhizobium > Mesorhizobium captivum. Next base: position 58,536 of record NZ_JAVIJB010000034.1, on the reverse strand, counting down.
TCGGGTGCGCTATCGCCTTCCTCCGGCTCGGCGCCGCCGGTGAGGTAGACCGAGCCTTCGGGCCGCACATAGATGCCGGAGGGATCGACCAGCAGCGGCATGTCGGCATATTTCTCGCGCGCCTCGAAGACGAAGACATTGCGCTTGCGCGGCTCGACCGGCAGCTCGATCCCGGCGAAAGCCGCGACCTTGCCGGCGTTCGGCCCGGCGGCGTTGACGATAATGCCGGCCTCAAGTGTGTCGCCATTGTCGAGGCTCACGCCGGTGACGCGGTTGCCGTTGCGCGAAATGCCGGTGACCGAAGCGGTGATGAGGTCGATATTCTTATCGCGCAGCGCCTTGCGGAACAGCGTCAGCATCGCATGCGCGTCGAACCAGCCTTCGCCGGTGCGGCCAAAGGCGCCGGCGGAAATGCCCTCGGCCGACAGCCACGGGAAGCGGCGCGTCAGCTGCTCGGCGTCCTCGAGCACGATGTCTGCGCCCTCGGCGATCTGCGCCTGGTGGTTGGCCTTGAGGATCGGCAGCCCGGCCTCGCCGGCGAGGATGAGATAGCCGCCCTCGCGGAAGCCGATATCGGCGTCCGCGCCAAAGGTTTCCTTCAGCCGCCGGAACAGTTTCAGCGTGAATTGCGACAGGCGGATGTTTTCTGGAATCGAGAATTGCTGGCGGATCGAGGCCAGGGACAGCGTCGTCGCGGCGTGGGAAAATTGCGGATCGCGTTCGATCAGCGCGATCGAGCCCGAGAACCCTTCCTCGCGCAAATAATAGGCGACGGAGGAACCGACGATGGCCCCGCCGATGATGACGATGTCGTAGCGCACTCTTTTCGGCTCTCCAGCTTAGAGCATGATCCCGAACCGAAGGTCCGCGTCCGCGAAAAGTGGGAACCGGTTTTCGGACAAGATCATGCTCGGACTCACACTCCCGGCAAATTGATCTCGAAGCGCGTGCCGCGTGCGGAGTCAACTATGCTGATCGTGCCATCATGCGCTTTCAGGAGGGCCAGCACGATGCCGAGGCCCATGCCGGTGCCGCCGGCCTCGCGCCTTGTGGTGAAGAACGGCTCGAACACTTTTGCGCGGTTGCTGGGCGAGATGCCGTCGCCGTCGTCGCCGATATGGACCGCCACTCCTTCGCCTGCGCTTTCGGCGCCGATCGCGACCTGCTTCGCGCCGTGCCTGGCCGAATTGTCGATGAGGTTGGCGAGCACGATTGCGAGATTCTCGCCGGAGATGCCGAGGCCGATCTCGCCGCCGGCCTCGATGCGAGCTTCCAGCCTGGTGTCGACCGGCAGCAGGGCCAGCGCCGCGTTGAGCGTCGTGCTTTCGCCGCTCGGCGCCATGTTTTCCGCGCGCGCCAGCTCGAGCAGGCGGCGCACCAGGAGATTGAGTCGCCCGGCATCGGTGACGATGTTGTTGGAAAAGCGCCGCCGCTCGGCCTCGTCCATCGTCCCGCCGGAATCCCTGAGCAGCTCGGCCGCGCCCTGGATCGCCGTCAGCGGCGATTTCAGCTCGTGCGAGACATGGGTGGCGAAGGTTTGGATGCTGTCGGAGCGCGCCTGCAACTTGGCGGCCATGTCGAGGAAAGTGGCCGACAGCGCCGCCATCTCGCGCGTGCCGTGATGGTCGAGCGGCTTGATCGCATCGCGATCCCCCGCGGCGATGCGTTTTGTCCGCTCGATCAGCGCATAGATTGGCCGGCTGACGGTGCGGATGAACACCAGCGCGATCAGCAGCGTGCCGCCGAGCATGGCGAGCGCCGCGAGCGTGACCTTCCCGCGCTCGCCATAGAGGTGCTTGACGATGTTGTTCGGCGTTCGCGACAGGTACACCACTCCGGCGACCTTGCCATCGAGATCGACCGGCATGGCGACGAAGACGCGCACCTTGGTGCCGCGGCTCACCGAATAGAGGGGCGGCGGCGGCTGGTCGGGGATCCTGAGACGGAGTTCGCTTGCATAAGAGCCGGCAAGCGCCTGCCGAACCTCCTCGACTTGGCCGAGCGATAAGCCCAGCTCATCGCCGCCGGCAATGACGACGCCATGTGGGTCGAGCAGGCGGAAGCCGGCAAGCGTCGTCTTCTGCGTCTCGTCGAGGATGCCGTCGAGCCGCGCGCCGATCGCGGCGAGAGCCGGATCGGCGGTCGCGGGAAGACCAGCCGGGCGCGTCGGCATGACATCGTCGGAGGCAAGGTCGAGGCGCGGCTCGATCGGCTCGTAGGGATAATTGGTATTGTCACGCACGGCAGGCATTTGCGCGCCGAGCTTTTCAGGCGGCATGCCGGCGGCGCGCACCGCGTCGGCATAGATGGCGGCGACGACCGCGCCCTGTGCGATGAGCTCGCCCTCGGTCTGGCGGATCAGCTGGTTCTCATAGAGCCGGAAGAAGAACAGCCCGACCAGCGGCAGCGCCATCACCACGATCAGGATGGCGACGACGACGGTGGCAAGCCTGGGCCGCCATCTTTCCTTGCTCAACCACCGCATCGGCCGAGCCGGAAGCCGACGCCATGCACGGTCGCGATCGCATCCAGGCAGCCGACCGCCGCCAGCTTGGCGCGGATGTTGCGGATATGGCTGTCGACGGTGCGCTCGGAGACATGGATATTCGATTGATAGGCATTGGCCTTCACCGCGTCGCGGCCAAGCACGTGCTGCGGGCGGGCGAGAAAGCCTTTGAGGATCGCGAACTCGATCGCCGTCAAGATGAGCGGCTGGCCGTCGAAGCAGGCGGCGTGGCTGGCCGGAACAAGCGTGAGCTTGCCATGCGCGAACTGCCGGCCATCCGCTTCCTCCACCGCCGCCGGGCGGGCGCGCCGCAGGATGACGTTGACGCGGGCGACCAGCTCGCGCGGGCTGAACGGTTTTGTCACATAGTCGTCGCCGCCCATTTCCAGGCCCAGGATGCGGTCGATTTCTTCATCCCGCGCCGACAGGAACAGCACCGGCACGTCGGAGCGCTGGCGCAACCTGCGGCAGACCTCCAGCCCGTCCATCTCCGGCATGCCGATATCGAGCACGATGAGATCGGGCGCGCGGCGCTCGACCGCCTGCAGGGCGGCGGCGCCGTCGGCCACGCCTAGCGCCTTCATGCCGGCCTTTTCCAGCGCGAAGCAGATGATCTCGCGGATATGCGGGTCGTCATCGGCGACGAGGATGTTGTGCGGCATCGATCAGCGGTCCGGCATGGGTTCGGTAGGCTGAGGAACCACGAGCGGGCCTCTCTTGTCGAGATAGCGGGCGAGCCGCCAGTCGCGAAAACTCCAGGCTCGCCAGTTTTTCTGCTCGGCGCGCCAGTGGATTTCATCCTGTCGGCGCAGGTCGGGGAAGTCGTGCAAGAGCGGATGGCCGGAAGCGGCCGTGCTGCCCAGCTGCGCGAGGAAGCGGTCGAGCGCCGGGAAAGCGCCGGGGCCGAGATCGCGAAGATACCAGCCGTCGAGAGGAACGCCCTGTCCGGTCATTTCGAGGGAATGGTCGACATTGTAGTTGGCGATCAGCGCGGCGAAGTTGATGTATGAGCAGGCATAAAGCGTCGCCGATAACGTCAGAAGATTGGCGGAGAGCAGCCATTCGCTGGATTTTGTCAGCGCGATGCGGGCGATGATGAGCGCCAGCCCCGCCGTCACCAGCCCCATCCAGATGAAGGCGGCGATGCGCAGGTAGGTGAGCGCATAGACGCCGACATAAAGGTCGAGCCTCAGCATCGACGAGATCACCAGCACGATGTTCTGCGCCACCCAGAGATAGACCAGCCGGCGAATGAGCGGATCGCTCGACGTTTCGCTGCCGGGCCGCAGCGCCGCCAGCACGAAGCCGGCGGCGAGCAGCGCGGTGACGATCAGCGGATAGGCGCCGCGATGCGCATAGGCGGCGTAGGTCAGCCCGTCCGGGAGTGCTGCGCCGCCCCAGAGATAGGTGGCGTCGAGCGCGGTCTGCACGGCGAACAGCGCATTGAAGACGACCAGCGCGCGCAGGATCGCCGCCTTGCCGAAGATGATCTCCTCGGCCGTGGTGCTTTTCGATCGAGCTACTGGCGCCGCAGGCATGGCCTGCCTGATGCGCGATACGAAGCGCGGCAGGCGCGGCCTCAAGAAGGCCCAGACGCCGGCCAGCGCGAGCAGCCAGAAGATCAGCCGCTCGACCTCGATGCGTTCGAGCAGCGCGTAGAGATCGATCAGCGACAGCCAGTGTTCGATGATCGGATTGGCGGCGCCGAACAGAGCGAGAAAGACGGCCCCGAAGGTCAACGACATGGCCCAGACCGCGATTGCCGCGAGCCGGATGCGCCGCCGCCCGAGCCGGCGCGCGACCTTGCGCCAGCGCAAGAAGTCGCGAGCGAACCGGAAGGGTGCCGCAAGCAGGAACAGGCAAAGCTGGCCTGCGATGCGGGCAAGCCCCATGCGCAGCCGGCCGGCCAGCGACAGCGCGAACACCGCCAGTGCCGCGATCGCGACCAGGACCGACAGCGGGCTGACATTTTCGACGAGCGGCAGCAGCGCTGCGAAAAGGGCGAGAGGCCTGAGCCAGACGCGACCGTCGCTCAGGGCGGCGGGATGCATGGCGACGACCGCGCCGGATAGCACCATGCCGAACAGGAAGACGGTGATGCCGGCCGGCTGGCCGTAAAAAGGGAAATCCGCCAGCGCCACCAGCAGGATGCCGGCGCCGACGCGGCGGCAATAGCTCGGTGTAAGCGATATCGCTGTCATGCCCGGCTCCCGCTCAGCCTGGCCGTTCGGACAGCATGCCGGGCTTTCGGGATAAAGGTCAGCACGATTGCCGTGGGGCGCGGCCTCTGCGGCTCGACGAGCCACCAGCCGTCGTTGCGGAGGCGTGGGGGCAGGGACCAGCGGGATTCGTAATGTGTTCGCATGTCCACCTGTTTCGCCAATGGGCGCGAAACACTCGGGGCGGATTGGAGGAGGTTTTCCGCAATGATTTGCAGTTTTCGTGCAGGACAATCTCCCCTCGAGACAGGATAATCGCATATGGCGCTCCCCCTCTCCGTCTCGGCTTCGCCGAGCCACCTCTCCCCCGCCTCGGGCGGGGCGAGGAACCCAGGCTTGCGAAGGCCGCGCCCTTGACGTTTGGCGCTTCCTCGCCCCCATGAAATGGGGGAGAGGTGGCTCGGCGCGCAGCGCCGAGACGGAGCGGGGGCTGGCGCTGCCATATGCGATTGTACTGCCCCCAGGTTATCCGCACTTGCCTCACCAAAACTCACCCGGCATAGATCGGCCATGACCGTCGACACCTACCGCCCGCGCCGCTCGGTGCTCTACATTCCCGCTTCGAACGACAAGGCGCTCGCCAAGATCGCCTCGCTTGCCTGCGACGCCGTTATCCTCGACCTCGAGGATGGCGTCGCCCCCGCCGACAAGGTTTCCGCACGCGAGAAACTGACGGGCATCCTGGCAGCGCGCCCAGAGCGGCGCTGCGAGATAGTGGTGCGCATCAATCCGCTCGCCAGCGAATGGGGTATCGACGACCTGTTGGCCGTCGCCAAGGCCGAGCCCGACGGCATTCTCCTCCCCAAGATCGGTACGCCGCGCGACATTCTCGAGGCCGGCGACCTGCTTGACGACAATTTCGCGCCGGATACGGTTAAGCTATGGGCGATGATCGAGACGCCCAAGGCCCTGCTCAACATCGGCGCCATCGCCGAGCTTGGCCGCGATCCGGCTTCGCGCCTTGCTTGTTTCGTTGCCGGAACGAACGATTTGGTGAAAGCGACGGGCATCTCGACCGACCGGCGCTACCTCATGCCATGGCTGCTGCAGCTGGTGCTTGCCGCCCGCGCCGGCGGCCTCGACGTGATCGACGGAGTCGCCAATGATTTCCGCGACGTCGACGGCGTTGCCCGTGAATGCGCCGAGGCGGCCGCCATGGGATTCGACGGCAAGTCGCTGATCCACCCTGCGCAGATCGAGCCAGCGAACCGCGCCTTTACGCCGTCGCCCGAGGCGCTGGCCAGGGCGCGCGCGATCCAGGACGCATTCTCGCAACCCGAAAATGCCGGCAAGAGCGTCATCGCGCTCGACGGCCGCATGGTCGAGCGGCTGCATCTGGCGGAAGCCGAGAAACTGCTGGCGAAGGCCGCAATCATCGGCGCATGATGCGCGGATATTTCACCACAGGGTCGAAAAATGAAACTTTACCGCTTTCTGTCGGGTCCGGACGATTCCACTTTCTGCCACAAGGTGACCGCGGCCCTGAACAAGGGCTGGCACCTGTTCGGCTCGCCGACCTATGCCTATGACAAGACGACCAAGTCGATGCGCTGCGGCCAGGCCGTGGTGAGGGATATCGAGGGCCAGGACTACGGACCCGACACCAAGCTCAGCGATTGGTAGGAAAGAACTGGCGCGGACCGCCGGCCGTTCCGGCCCAATCCGCGCTGGCCCTCAAACGCTTCGATATCGCCACGCCAGACAAGGGGCGGCGCTTATCGCCTCCGAGCTCAGCTCGCCAGCCGGCTTGCCATCTCGTGCTGCGCGTAGGCGCGGCCGAAGCGGTTGGCGAGGAAAGCGTCGAGCGCGATGTCTTCCTGCTTGATGAAGCCCTTGGCCGGCAGGCTGCCGTCGGCCAGCATGTCGAGCACGGCGCAGATGCCGGAGGCGGTGGTGATCTGGATGGCGCTGCGCACCAGATTGCCGATCCGCTTGGAATAGATCTTGTTGGCGTAGGTCTCCTGCAGCAGGCGGCCGTTCTTGCGGCCCGAAACGGTGACGAAGACGATGACGACGTCCTGCAGCGTCGCCGGCAGCGCACTCTCGAAAATGTCCTTCAGCGCGTCGCGGCGGTGGCGGAGCCCAAGGTCGTTGAGCAGCGCCTTCATGATCGCGGCGTGGCCGGGATAGCGGATGGTGCGATAGTTCAGCGTGCGCACCTTGCCTTTCAGCGTCTCGGCCAAAGTGCCGAGCCCGCCCGACGTGTTGAAGGCCTCATAGGTGACGCCGTCGAGCGAGAATTCCTCGCGCTCCTCCAGCGGCGGCACCTCGATCAGCTCGCCCTCGACGATCGCCTCGCAGGGCTCGCAATATTCGTTGATGACGCCGTCGGTACTCCAAGTCAGGTTGTAGTTCAGCGCGTTGGACGGATATTGCGGCAGCGCGCCGACACGCATGCGCACGCTCTCCAGCGTGTCGAAACGGCTGGCGAGATCGTTGGCGACGATCGAGATGAAGCCCGGCGCCAGGCCGCATTGCGGGATGAAGGCGCTCCTGGCCTCGCGGGCCAGCTCCTTCACCCGGCGGGTCGAGACGACATCCTCGGTGAGGTCGAGATAGTGGACGCCGGTGGCGGCGGCCGCCTCGGCGATGCGCGTGGTGAGGTGGAAAGGGGCAGCGCTCAGCACCGCGAACTTGCCGGCCAGGGCTGCTTCCAGCGCGCCCGGCGCTACGATGTCCAGCTCCTGCGTCTCGACGCCGGCCGGCAATTCGGCCGCGGCGAGTTGGGCTGCCGAGCGGTCGACGAGCGTGACGCGATAGTCGCCCGTGGCGCTAAGCATTTCGGCGATGGTCGAGCCGATCTTGCCGGCGCCGACGACGACGATGTTCTTCATGGTCAATACCCCTGCCAATTCGAGTTGACTGAAATCATCGCAGCTTGCCTGTCGAAAGGAAGTGTGGAATCTGGCAAAGTGAAGCCTAAGTTCAGGCAATATGCCGAAGGGATTCGTCACAATGCTCAGCAACGCCGAACAAGCGCTGCTTTCCTTGCTGCGCGCCAACGCGCGCGCCTCGACAGCCGAGCTCGCCAGAAAGCTCGGCGTGTCGCGCACCACGGTGCAAAGCCGGATCGAACGGCTGGAGCAGCGCGGCATCATTACCGGATACGGTGTCAGGCTTTCACCGGACTATGAGCAGGGCTTGGTCAAGGCGCATGTGCTGCTCACCGTTACGCCCAAGCTCGCCGACAAGGTGGTGCGCGCCCTGCAGGCCTTGCCGCCGGTCAGGACGCTGCATTCGGTGAGCGGCAATTTCGACATGATCGTCATCGTCGACGCGCCGTCGATCAGGGATCTCGACGCGCTGCTCGACCAGATCGGCGCGATGGACGGGGTGGAGCGGACCTCGTCGTCGATTATTCTGTCGACGAGGATCGATCGGTGAAACTGGCGAGATGCCGGCGGGGACAGCACCCCCCTCTGTCCTGCCGGACATCTCCCCCTCAAGGGGGGAGATTGGATGTCACGCGGGATTTCGCCAATCGCCAACGTTGTAGGAAGGGCGAGGCGCCGAAGCTGCCAATCTCCCCCCTTGAGGGGGAGATGCCCGGCAGGGCAGAGGGGGGCGCGAAGGAACGCAGCGTTTCCTTTTTCACGCCCTAAGCAGCCTACGCCCTCCTTCTCTCCGGCCCATCGTCCAGCCACGCCAAATCCTCAGCCGTCAGCGCGATATCCAGCGCCTTGAGACTATCCTCCAGCTCGTCCAAGGTGCGCGGGCCGATCAGCGGCACCGAGGGGAAGGGCTGAGCCAGCACATAGGCCAGCGCGACGTGGATCGGGCTCTTGCCCAGCCGGTTGGCGAGCTCGATCGCCCGGTCGCGGCGGCCGAAATTCTTCTCCGAATACCAGACCCGCACCAGCTCCTCATTGTCTTGCCGGTCGCGTCCGGCGCGGTCGGTGAAGAAGCCGCGGCCCTGGCTCGACCAGGCGAAATTCGGCATCTGCCGCGCCGCCAGCCAAGCCTTCCAGGCGTCGGTGGAGGAGGTTATGCAGCCGGCCCAGATCGGCTCCAGCATCTCGGCCAGCGAGAAATTGTTCGACAGCGCGCCGGGCTTCTGCTTGCCGGCGCGTTCGGCATAGGCGATCGCCTCGTCCATGCGCTCCATCGTCCAGTTGGAGCCGCCGAACAGGCCGCGGATGCGGCCGGCCTTCACCTCCCGGTCCATGGCGTCGACGAATTCGCCCACCGGCACGTCCGGATTGTCGCGATGCATGAAATAGATGTCGACATGGTCGGTCTGCAGCCGGTCGAGCGATTGGGCGAGCTGCTTGCCGATCACATCGGGATAGCAGAGCGGCGAATGCGCGCCCTTGGCGATGATGACCGACTGCTCGCGCACGCCGCGATTCGTGAGCCACTGGCCGAGCAGCGCTTCGGTGTAGCCGGCGCCATAGACAAAGCCGGTGTCGAACAGATTGCCACCGGCCTCGAAGAAGGCGTCGAGCAGGATCGAGCCCGAGGAGAAGGTTCGGAAATCCTCGAAGCCGAGCGCCAGCCGCGAGGCCTGGCGCGGCAGGCCCGGAATGGCGCGCTTGCCGATGGCGGTGCCGCCGGTGCTGAGCGGCCGGCCGGAGATCGTGTTGACGCGCCTGGCCGGCTTCTCGATCTCGTATTCCAGCCCGATCGCCGCGCGCCATCTGTCGAGAACACGCAAATTATGGAGGCTGTCGGCCCAGCCCATGCCTGGCCAGGCGAATTCCTGGCGGCCGGCCAGGATCGCCTCGCCGGCGGCGTCGACCTCGAAGGAATAGAGATGGCGCGTCTCGTTGAGGCTGATCGTCTCGCGCGTGCCGCCGGACCGGATCACGTCGATCCGGCCCGGTCCGACATCGCGGTTGCCACCGGCGAACCAGAAGTCGGGCACCTCGATATGACCCTTGGTGCCGAAAATGCGCAGCACGTTGTCCTGGTTGAGCGAGATGCTGCAGGAAACCTCGGCGACGATGCCGCCGGGGAAATGGAGCAAAGCGGAAGCCCATTCGTCGACGCCGGACTGGCCGAGATGAGCCGCGCCCGCCACCTTGTCCGGCTCAAGGAAAGGCTGTTCCGCTGCTGCGCCGGCGATTAGCCGCGCCATCGACACGGGATAGCCGCCGACGTCGAGGATGCCGCCGCCGGCGAGATCGTTGGCGTAGAGCCGATGCTCCGGCATGAAGCCCGGCATGGCGAAGCCGAAGCTCGACTTGATCATACGCACGTCACCAATGGCGCCGGAGCGGATCAGCTCGACCAACTGCAGGGTCTGCGGGTGCAGCCGGTACATGAGAGCTTCGCCGAGAAAAGTGCCGGCCTTGCGCGCCGCATGCATCATGGCGTCGGCCTCGAAGGCGGTCAGCGCCAGCGGCTTCTCGCACAGCACATGCTTGCCGGCCTCGGCCGCTTTGATCGCCCATTCGGCATGGCCGGGATGCGGTATCGAAATATAGACGGCGTCGACGCCGTCATCGGCAAGCAGGGCGTCGTAGCCGCCGAGAATGCGCGCGCCCGGAAAGGTTTCGGCAAGGCCCGGCTTGCCGGGGTTGCGGGCGCCGAGCGCGACCAGCTCACCGGTGCGCGACTGCGCCACGCCGCCGGCAAAGGATTTTGCGATGCTGCCGGGTCCGAGAATGCCCCAGCGAATTTTTTGCTTAGATGTCATGTCGAATTCTCCATGCGATCGCCGCCACGCCTGGCATGCCGGCAAAGAAAACTGGGATCAGCGGATCCTCGCCCCTGTCTTGTCGAAGAGCAGTGACCGTTTGGCCTTGATCGAGACCGTGAAATGATCGCCGCTGGCGCGCTGTCGGGCAGCTTCGCGCTCGATGATCAGCTCCTCGGGCCCGGCATCGGCGTAGACATAGCTGACGGAGCCGAGATGCTCGGCGACGTCGGCCTTGACTGGAATATCGCAGTCGCCCTCGCCGGCTTCGAAGAAATGCTCTGGCCTCACTCCCAGCACGACCTCGTCGCCTGTCGCGGCGAATGGCTCGCAAAGCGGCTTGCGCAGCCGGGCGCCGCCATGATTGACGAGCTCGACGATTGCTGCGCTGTTGGACGTCTCGACGACTTTCGCGCTGAGAAAATTCATCTTCGGCGAGCCGATGAAGCCGGCAACAAAACGGTTGGCCGGATCATCATAAAGGTCGAGCGGCGCGCCGATCTGCTCGACATTGCCGGCCTTCAGCACGACGATGCGATCGGCAAGCGTCATCGCTTCGGTCTGGTCGTGCGTCACATAGACCATGGTGACGCCGAGCTCCTTATGGAGGCGCGCGATCTCGACGCGCATCTGGACTCTCAGCTCCGCGTCGAGGTTGCTCAGCGGCTCGTCGAACAAGAACACTTGCGGCTCGCGCACGATGGCGCGGCCGATGGCGACGCGCTGGCGCTGGCCGCCGGACAATTGCTTGGGCCGCCGCTGCATCAATTCGTCGATGCGCAAGATCTCGGCGGCGCCTTTCACGCGCCGTTCGGTGTCAGCCTTCGGGTTGCCGTTCATCCTCAGCCCGAAGGAGAGGTTCTGCTCCACAGTCATGTGCGGGTATAAAGCATAGGATTGGAACACCATGGCGATGCCGCGGTCGGCCGCCTCGACGTCGTTCATCACCTTGCCGCCGATGGCGATCTTGCCGCCGCTGATGTCCTCCAACCCGGCGATCATTCGGAGCAAAGTGGACTTGCCGCAGCCGGACGGGCCGACGAAGACGACGAACTCGCCGTCGGCGATGTCGATGTTGGCGCCATGGACGACTTCCAAGGTGCCGAAGCGCTTGACGACATTGGTGAGGGTGACGGCGGCCATCTCGCTCCTAACCTACTTGACCGCGCCGGCGGCGATGCCGGCGATGAAATGACGCTGCAAGAGCACGAAGACGATGAGCATCGGCACGGTAAGCATGACCGCGCCGGCCATCATGCCGCCCCAGGAGACCTTGGTGAGGCCGATCAGCGTGCCGAGCGCCACCGGCGCCGTCATCGCGCCGGGCTGGCTGTTGATCAGCAGCGGCCAGAGATAATTGTTCCACGAGGCGAGGAAGAGGATGATGGCCAAGGCCGCCAGCATCGGCCGCGCCAGCGGCAGCGCGACGAAGAGGAAGATGCGCCACTCCTTCACGCCTTCGACGCGCGCCGCATCGAACAGCTCGGCCGGCATCATCGAAAAAGCCTGGCGCATGAAGAGCACGCCCAGCGAATTGAACAGCGGCGGGACGATCAGCGCGATCCAGGTGTTGGCGAGCTGGAAGTCGCGCGCCACCATGATGAATTGCGGGATCAGCACCACCGCGTAGGGAAGCGTGATGGTACCAAGGATGATCGCCACCACCATGCCCTTGCCGGCGAACTCGTAGCGCGCCAGCGCCCAGCCGGCCATCGAGGTGAGCAGCACCGACAGGAAGGTATAGGTCACCGCCACCGAGACGGAGATGCCGATGGCGCCGATGAAATTGGTGTCGCGCTGCAGATTGTTGACATTGTCGAGGAAATTGTCGTGCGGCAGCAGCTCGATGCTGGGGCTGAAGATGCCGTAGTCGGGCATGGTGGAGAACACCACCATCATCCACAACGGAAACAGCCAGACCAGCGCCAACGGCGTCAGGACAAGATGCAGCAGGATGCTGCGGCCGAGCCGTCTTTGAGAGCGCGAGGTCATTTCGGCTCCCTCGTCAGCCAGAGCTGCACCAAAGTGATGGCGATCGCCAGCCCGGCCATGGTGTAGGCGATGGCCGAGGCATAACCGAAATTGAGCGAGCGGAAGCCCTGGCGGTAAAGCAGCAGGCCAAGCGTTTCCGTGCCGCCGCCCGGGCCGCCGCGCTCGGTGATGAGGAACGGCTCGGTGAAGAGCTGCATCGTGCCGATGATCGACAGCACGGCGCAAAAGACGATGACCGGCTTCAACAGCGGCAAGGTGATGTGGAAGAACTGCTTGACCTTGCTGACGCGGTCGAGCGTCGCCGCCTCGTAGACGTCCTCCGGGATGGACTGCAGGCCGGCAAGGATGATGATGGCGTTGTAGCCGGCCCAGCGCCAGGTCACCGCGATCATGATCAGCGCCATGGCCGGCGTGACGTTGGAGAACCAGTCGATCTTGGGCAGGCCGACGCTGTTCAAGAGCTTGTTGATAATGCCGAAATCGAGGCTGAACATCAGCCGGAACACCGCCGAATAGGCCACCTCGCCGACCACGACCGGGGCGAAGAAGGCGAAGCGGTAGAGGCCGCGCAGCTTCAGCAGCGGCGAGTTCAGCAACACCGCCATCACGATCGCCAGCGAGATCATCACCGGCACCTGGATGACCAGGATCAGCAGGGTGTTCTTCAGCGCGTTGAAGAAAGCGGGGTCGCCGATCAGGCGGCCCCAGTTGAAGGTCGGCGCGAAGCGCCAGGGCACGGTGCGGGTCGCCTGGAAGGAGATCAGGAACGAGCTGATGATCGGCCAGATCCAGAAGATGGCGAAGATCAGCAGATAGGGCGTGAGGAAGCGATACGCGGTGGCGTTGCGATAGCGCATCGTCTTCCTCCTTTCTTGTTTGTCCTGCGCCTGCGTCGGCGGCACTTAACTAATGTAGCTGCCGGTTTCTGCTGATCGCCGGCGTCAACTGCGGAGATCAGCGCCGCCCCTCATCGCCCTGCCGGGCACTTCTCCCCGTATAGTGACGGGGAGAAGGGGCTGGCCGCAGCCTTGGCGCTCTCTGCAACGCTGGTGATTGGCGAAACCGCCGGCGACAGCGCCCCTCTCCCCGTCACTATACAGGGAGAGGATGCCGGTAGGCAGTTGAGGGGCAGCGCCGACGTTCCGGTAATTTGCCCCAAGCCTGGTACCTTTCCGCCTCCTCACTTGACCGGCAGGCCCGTCGCCGAGGCGATCTGGCTGGCGGCGTCGTCGAGCGCCGCCTTGGCGTCCGGGTAGCCATTGGCCAGATATTTGGTCTGCACGGCGCGCAGGATGATCTCGGCGTCGCTCTGGAATTGCGTGCCGCGGCTCGGCACGACCTTTGGCAAGGTGGCGAGAATGTCTTTCCAAACCGCCTGGTCGCCCCAGTAGGGCTGGCCCTGCGCGACATAGGGATCGTCGAGCGCCGAGATCAGCGAGGGCACCAGGCCGAAATCCTTCAGCATGGTGATCTGGCCTTCATTCGTCTCCAGCGTGTATTTGAGATACGCGTAGGCGGCTTCCTTGTTCTTCGAGGCCGAGGTGATGGCCAGGGAGGAGCCGCCGAGATTGGCGGCGCGCGGCCCGTCGGCGGTCAGGCTCGGCATCAGGTAGACGCCCCACTTGCCGCTTTCCTTCGGCGATTCGGTGCGGATCGTGCCTTCATACCAGCCGCCATAGACCTGGGTGGCGACGGCGCCGGCCGTGTTGTTGGTGATCTTGGTCGACCAGTCGGCCGAGGAGACGATGCCGGCGTCCTTCATCTCCTTGACCTTGGTCATGGCGTCGACGCATTTCGGCTGGTTGACCGTGATCGACTGGCCGTCCTCGGCGAAATAGGCGCAGCCCTGTTCGTTGGAGATCATGCGGAAGAATTCGGTGTCGCCGTTGAAATCGGCGTTGGTCATGGTGACGCCGGGATTGGCGGCCTGGATCTTCTTGCCGGCGGCGATGAAATCGTCCCAGGTCTTGATCGAGGCCGGGTCGACACCGGCCTTCTCGTAGAAGTCGCGGCGGTAGAAGACCGCTACCGGGCCGGAATCCCAGGGCATGGCATAGGCCTTGTCGCCGACCTCGAGCTCGGTGCGCTTGAAGTCGGGGAATTTCTTCTGGTCTTCCGCCGTGTAGCCCAGCGTGTGCAGGTCGACGAAGCAGTCGGGGAACTGGCTCCAGTAGTTCTCGGCCTCGCCGTTCTCGATCGAGACGATGTCGGGCAGGCCGACGCCGCCGGCGGCGCAGCCGGCGATCGACTTGTCATAGGTCGGCTGGTTGCCGAGGTCCTGAACGGTGACCTTGATATCGGGGTATTTCTTGTTGAAGCCTTCGACGGTCGACTTCAGCGACGAAGCGGCGATGTTCCAGCTCCAGATCGTGAGTTCGCCGGATTGAGCGAGGGCCGGGCCGGAGCCCAGGGCAAGCAAAAGCGCGGCGCAGGTCAGTGTGGTGCGCATTAAAATCCTCCCATTTCGTTTGCTCTCTCACCGTGAGCATGGCTAGATTAGGCGGCGCGGAAGGCTTGTCCCCGACAAAGGGAATAAGAAGTTGGCGGAAAGTAAGATGCCCGAGCGTCCGTTCTATCAGCCAGGCGCGAGCGGCGTCGAAGGCCTGCCGCTGGCTTTGCAGATGTTCCACAACCACCCGCTGGTGATGCTGAAGCCGCACTGGCACGCCCAGGTCGAGGTGAATTTCATCGTGCGCGGCAGCGTGCACTACCGCATGGCCGAGCATGAAATCGCGCTTTCGGCCGGCGAGATGTGCCTGTTCTGGGGCGGCCTGCCGCACCAGATGGACGATCTAAGCGACGACGCGATCTATGCCGGCGCGCATCTGCCGCTGGTGCATTTCTTCAGGCTGCATCTGCCGGCCGATGTCCGGCACCGGCTGATGACCGGCGCGACCCTGGTGACGAATGCGACCGACCAGTCCGACAACGACAATTTCAGGCGCTGGAACGAGTATGCGCGCTCGGGCGACGCGGCGAAGGCCGAGCATGCCGTCAACGAGCTTCTGCTTCGGCTCGAGCGGGTGCGCTTCGACCCGTACCGACTGGTGCCGGGAACCGCCTCCGGACACGGGGCTGGCAGCGCCTTCGATCAGCAGTCCTCGCGCAATGTCGGGCGCATGTGCGATTTCATCGCCGAGAATTTTCTCTACGACATCGACTGCGTGAACATAGCGGCGGCGGCCGACATCCATCCGAAATACGCCATGAGCCTGTTCAAGAAATCGACCGGCATGACGCTCAACGAATATGTGAACCTTTTGCGGCTGAGCTATGCGCAGGCGCTTCTGATGCATGAGGGAGCCAATGTGCTGAAGGTCGCGATGGATTCCGGCTTCGGCTCGCTCAGCGCCTTCAACAAATCCTTTCGCAAGCTCGCCGGCATGTCACCCTCCGATTTCCGCAGGGCGGGAGCCGCGCGGTAAAATGACCAACAGTCGTCGCCGGCAGGAGTCTCCCTGCCGACGCGCCCGCTGCGCACGCCCACGCGTCGTCATTCTAGGGCGGAGCGGGAAGCGAAGCGTACCGCGTAGACCCTAGAATGACGACGTTGGGGCGGCTGCAACCTTTCAAAATCCCTGTGTCGGGGACTGCCTCAGGCTTCCGGAGTTCGCACCGCCGGGAAGCTGGCGATCACGGCAAGCCCTGGATTGTTGTCCTCCAACGCGATGGTGGCGCCATGCAGGTCGGCCACCGCCTTGACGAGGCTGAGGCCAAGGCCGCTGCCGGGCGTCGTGCGGCTGGAATCCAGCCGATAGAGCCGTTGGAAGACTTTTTCGCGCTCCTCCGCCGGAATGCCGGGGCCATTGTCGCGGATATGGACGAGAACGCGGTCGTCCTGCCTGGTCACCGACAGCTCGATTGCCGTGCCGGGCGGACAATGCCTAAGTGCGTTCTCGACCAGATTGGCGAGCATCTGCATCAGCAGGTCGCGATCGCCATGGATAATCCATTTCGTGTCCGGAATAAGCTTTGCGGACAGGGACTTCCCGTCATCCTCTGCGACATCGGCATAGACCTCACCGATGGTGTCGACGACAGCGCCGACATCGAGATCGACGAAGCGCGCCTTGCGTGCGCCGGCCTCGATCTGGGCGATGCGCAGCAGCGCATCGAAGGTCTCGTTGATCTGCCGGCTCTCGGCGCGCGCGTCGGCCAGCTCGCTGGCGACATCCTCGCCCGATGCCGTCTTGTCGGCGGCCTGCTCGAGGATCATCTGCAGGCGGTTGAGCGGCGTCTTCAGGTCATGCGCAATGTTGGCGCTGACCTCCCGCATGCCGTCGACCAGCCCCGACAGGCGGTCGAGCGCGGCGTTCACCTGGGCCGATACGGCGTCGATGTCGTCGCCGTTGCCGATCAGCGGGATGCGCGCGTCGAGCCGTCCGTGCGAGACGTCGACCATGGTGGCGGCAATTCCGTCGAGGCGCCGCTGCACACGCGCGGCGAGCAGGGCGCCGCCGGCGATCGCGAGGCCGGTGATGAACAGCGTGCCCCAGCCGAAGCTCATCAGCACGATGGTCTTGAGCTCGTCGGTTTCCGCGAGCGAGAAGGCGATCGTGAGATTGTTGCCGCCGACCTCGCCCGTATAGGCGCGATACATCGTGTCGGGCGGCACGCCCGGCAATCTGGCCGCGAACATCGAGAAGCCGTCGGGCAGGCCGGAAGCGGCGAAATTTCCGGCCAGATGGTTGCCGTCGGGACCGCTCAGCGAGAAAAGCTGATCCTTGTCCGGGCTGAGGTCGGCATTGTTGTTGACCGAGGCGACAAGATCTTCCTTGTCGTTCTCCGCATAGGTCAGGGCGACGACCGAATAGGTCTCCTTGATGGATTGATCGAGCCGTCTGGCGAGGTCGGCGCTCATCAGCTGGTAGACGATCGCGCCGGACAGGATGAAGGCGAGCACGAACAGGAAGGCAAAGGTCAGCGCCAGCCGGAACGGCGTGCTGCGCAACAGGCTGGGACGTGCCTCTTTCATCGCTCTAGGCGGGCTTCGGCCAGAACAGCCATAGCAGCACAAGCGCCGCCGCTATCCAGACCGCGATCATGAACATCAGACCGGCCCTGCTGACCGGCTTGGCGCGGCGCGCGGCCTCGTCGCGGAACTCCTGCATGAGGCCGGCCGGCACCAGCCTGACCGCCAGCATGATGCCGAGCGGGACGATCAAAAGGTCATCCAGATAGCCGATGACCGGGATGAAATCCGGAATGAGATCGATGGGACTGAGGGCATAGGCGGCGACCGCCCCGGAAACGGCCTTCGCATACCAGGGGACGCGAGGATCGCGCGCGGCAAGCCACAATGCCACCGTGTCGCGCTTGATGGTGCGCGCCCATCGCTTTGCAGTGTCCAGCATCGACATGTCGCTTATATACGGACAGCCGGCCGGAGGCGCGAGATGCGATCAAGCATGGATCGTCAAACAGGCGCGTGCAGGCTGTAGCCGGTGTTGCGCACGGTGTGGATCAGCGGCACGTCGAACGGCCGGTCGACCTTGGCTCTGAGCCGGCTGATATGGGTCTCGACGACGCTGGTCTTGGGGTCGAAGTGAAAATCCCAGACGCGCTCCAGAAGCATGGTGCGGGTAATGACGCGGCCCTCGCCTCGCATCAGCACCTCGAGCAGGCTGAACTCCCTGGGCTGCAGGTCGATCGCCTGGCCCTGTCTGGTCACCCGGCGCAGGATCAGGTCCATTTCGAGATCGGCGACGCGCAGGCTGGTCTTCTGCTCCTGCGCCGCCGGCCGGCGGCCGAGCGCGTTGATGCGGGCAAGCAGCTCGGAAAAGGCGAACGGCTTGACGAGATAGTCGTCGCCGCCGGCCTCCAATCCCTCGACCCGGTCGTCGACGCCGCCGATCGAGGTCAGGAATATGGCCGGCGTCTTGACGCCCGCGGCCCGCACCGCCTTGATCATCGACAGGCCGTCGAGGCCGGGGACCATGCGGTCGGCCACGATCACGTCATAGGCATCGCGGGTTGCGGCGGAGAGCGCGTCATGGCCGTTGCGCAGGAGATCGCAGGCGTGCCCGGCCTCGGTCAGCCCCCTGACGACGTAGTCGGCGGTCCTTGGATCGTCTTCAACCAGCAGAAGTCGCATTTTGGCCTATCGTCCGGCGTCCCATCGCAATCGGCATGGTAGCATCGGCGATGACCCATTCCCACAAGCCGGACTTACGCACGCCTGTCCGCGGCCTTACAAATTCGTAAGAATGGCCGGAAATACTGCCGAGGCCTCGCCATCGGTCGGGAGAAAGGCTAGTGAGACCTGGCGTCCCTGCGGCACCGGAGTGTTGACACCAGTGGCTTACACATCTCTCAAGTCGGCGCCAAAAGCGTTCGACCAGCACAGGCGCCTGATCGTCGTCCAGGTCGCTGCGGTGCTGGCCATCGTGCTGCTGCTTTTTTCCAGGCCGTTTCTCAGCGAAGGCTCGAACGGGCACGAGCTGGTTGAAATGACCGGCTTCGGCCTCGTGCTGATCTGCTTTCTCGGCCGGCTGTGGAGCATCCTCTACGTCGGCGGCAGGAAGAATGACGAGCTGATCGTCTCAGGCCCGTTCTCGATGACCCGCAACCCGCTCTATTTCTTCTCGACCATCGGCGTCATCGGCATCGGGCTGATGTTCGGATCGGTGCTGGCGGCGACGGCGCTGGGCCTCGCAAGCTTCCTTGTCTTCCGCTTCACCGCCGGCCGGGAGGCCGAGTTCCTGACGGCCAAGTTCGGCGCCGCCTACACGGCCTATGCCGAGCGGACGCCGCGCTTCTGGCCGAATCCGCTCATCTACCGCGACCAGGACCAATGGGTCTTTTCCACGAGCGCGCTGAAAAGCACGTTCCGCGACGGGCTTTACTTTCTGGCCTTGTTCCCGCTCATCGAGACGGTCGAGTATTTTCGCGCAGCCGGGATGCTGCCGACCTTGTTCACCGTCTACTGATCGCGATTGGGGCATTGGCTGCCCAACCCACAAAACCCGGCCGATTTGCACCCAAAAGAAGTCAGGGGCATCGCCTTGATGGCCCGTGTTGGCGAGGCATATACATCAGTATAACTTTGGCTGCCGGCTGGCGCGATGGACGTTCGCATATCGAAACACAATACACTCGGGCGGATGTCTGTGTTTGAGCTCGATGCCCTGCGGGAAGCGTTCAGGCGATCTGTTCACGAGAACAACGTCACGGAAGTCCAGTGGGCTGAACATGCCGAGCTTTTCGTCAAAGGCATGATCCGCAAAGAGAGCCGCGCCGTCCAAACCTGACTGGCGCGAGGCCGTACCTTGTTGAAGCCGGCTTAAGACCGGCCCTTGCCGCGAGCGCCACGCCTCGTGCTTTCCAAAAGAATCGCCAGGCAGCCGACCAGGATAAGGGCGCCGCCGGCGAGCGGCGGCAGCGCCAAGAACTTCACGGCGCCAGTGACCAAGGCAATCACGATCAGCGCCAGCAGCGCCAGGCTGCCGTCGTCGACGAACATGCCGACAAGCTCGTTTAGCACGAGGCGGACGACCTTCATCGGGCAATTCCCTCGGTGGGCGCGGCATAGGCGCCGCGCAGCCGGCGCACCATGGCGAAGGATACGGCGGCGATGACGGCGAAGATGGCAAGCAGGGCAAAATCCTCGCCCGGCCATTCGGCGCCGAGGCCCTCGCCGGTCCAGAAAATGCCAAAGCTGGTCAGCATCAGCCCGACGACGAATTTGAGCGCGTTTTCCGGCACGCGCGCCAATGGCCGGTGCACGGCGAGCCCGATAAGCATCACCAGCACGAAGGCCGCGAGCGCGCCGAGGCTGGCATAGAGCGTCTGGCCATGCGCCGCGCCGACGGCAATGACGATGAACACCACCTCCACCCCTTCGAGCAGCACCGCCTTGAAGGCGGCGACGCCGGCCAGATAGTCGGCGCGGCGGTCGTCGGCCTGGCGGGCGAGCGCATCGGTTTGCCTGGAGAAGGCGGCCTCTTCGTCGCGCAGCGCAATGACGCCGGCGCTGCGCAGGATCGCTTTCCGCAGCCAGCGCATGCCGAACAGGACGAGCAGAACGCCGACGACATATTGCAGCACGGTGATGGGGACGAGCGCCAGCAGCGGCCCGAAGGCCAGCACCAGCGCCGCCAGCACGCCGAGCGCCAGCGCAGCACCCGTCAGCGCCGGACGCCAGCTGCGCGTCACGCCGACGGCAAGCACGATAGTGAAAGCCTCGACCACCTCGACGAAGGACGCCAGGAACGAGGCCGTCACGGTAGAGAGGACTGGTGTAAGATCGTGCATGGAGGAGGATACCGTGCTCCGGCATTTCGCCGCCCGTCATCAGATAACGGCCAGCCTGGCCTTGTTCAATCGGCCATGAAGCCCAAACTATGGCGGACCGTATATGCGCCCGCCCGCCGCACATCCAGCCGTGAGCCGAACTTGCACCGGCGTACCGGCCGGTGCCATAACGCCACGGTTCATCGGGGAATGTGTTCAAGATGACGATACCGTTGAAAGACCTTCCCCTGCGCACCCCCATCGACGGCCGGCATCGCCAGATGCTGATCGGCGGCGAATGGCGCGATGCGGTGAGCGGCCGGACTTTCGAGACGCGCAATCCCGCCACCGGCGCGGTGATCGGTACCGTGCCGCAATCGGACGCGAAGGATATCGACCTTGCGGTCGCCGCGGCGCGGCGCGCCTTCGAAGGACCGTGGAGCCGCTTCAAGCCCTATGAGCGCCAGCTGCTGCTGCTCAAGATCGCCGATGTGATGGAGCGGCATTGGGAGGAGCTGGCGCTCTCCGACACCACCGACATGGGCATGCCGATCACTCGCACCTTGGCCAACAGGAATCGCGTCCTCGGCATGCTGCGCTTCTATGCCGGCATGGCGACGTCGATCCACGGCCAGACCATCGGCAATTCGCTGCCGGGCGAGATCGTCTCCTATACGCGCAAGGAACCGGTCGGCGTCGTCGGCGCGATCATTCCCTGGAATGCGCCCACCGCCGCCTCGGTCTGGAAGATCGGCCCGGCCTTGGCCACCGGCTGCACCATCGTCCTGAAGCCTTCGGAAGAAGCGCCGCTGACGCCGCTGCTGATCGCCGACCTGATGCAGGAGGCCGGCGTGCCGCCCGGCGTCGTCAATGTGGTGACCGGAACCGGCGCGGAAGCCGGCGCGCCGCTCGCGGCGCATATGGATGTCGACAAGCTGGTCTTCACCGGCTCGACCGCCACCGGCCAGGCGATCCTGCGCGCTTCGGCGGCCAACATGAAACGCGTGTCGCTGGAACTCGGCGGCAAGTCGCCGGTGATCGTGCTCGCCGATGCCGACATCGAGCGCGCCGTGCCGGTCGCGGCCATGTCGGTCTTCGCCAATTCCGGCCAGGTCTGCATCGCAGGCTCACGGCTCTTCGTCGAGCGGCCGATCCATGACGAATTCGTCGAGCGCGTCGCGGCCTTCGCGGCAAAGCTTCGGATCGGCGACGGCGCCGATCCCGAGACGGAGATCGGGCCACTGATCTCGCCAAGACAGCTCGAACGCGTCAGCGGCTTCATCGAGGACGGCGCGCGCGAAGGCGCCAGGCTGGTGACCGGCGGCACGCGGATCACCGAAGGCGCCTTGGCTGCCGGCAATTTCGTGACGCCGGGCGTGTTTGCCGGCGTCACCGACGGCATGCGCATCGCGCGCGAGGAGATTTTCGGGCCGATCGTCTCGGCGCTGCCCTTCGACACGCTGGACGAGGCTGTACGGCGCGGCAACGACACGCCCTACGGTCTTGCCGCCGGCGTGTTCACCCGCGATGTCGGCAAGGCGCATCAGCTCGCCAACCGGCTGCGCGCCGGCTCGGTCTGGGTCAACACCTATCACGCGATCGATCCGGCCGTGCCCTTCGGCGGCTACAAGATGAGCGGTTACGGCCGCGAGGGCGGCACCGAGCATCTCGAGGAATTTCTCAACACCAAGGGCGTCTGGATCCGCATTGATTGACAGTCTGTATCAATTCAGCGTCCGTTGAATCGCTGCGCCGCCCTACTACCTGTTTTCACGCAATTCCCAGGCGGAAAGCTGTTCGCATTTCCTGGTATTGCGCTGGAGCAACAAACGAATTTTGAGCGGCCCGCTGAGCCGCTCCGGCTGGAATGGAGCGCATGAAGAAGATCGGGTTTCTGTCATTCGGGCATTGGTCGCCCGCGCCGCAATCGGGCACGCGCTCGGGCGCCGACGCGTTGCTGCAGTCGATCGACCTCGCGGTCGCGGCCGAGGAGCTCGGCGCGGACGGCGCCTATTTCCGCGTCCATCATTTTGCCCGGCAGCTCGGCTCGCCCTTCCCGCTGCTTGCCGCGGCCGGCGCCAAAACCAAACGCATCGAGCTCGGCACCGCCGTCATCGACATGCGCTACGAGAACCCGCTCTATATGGCGGAGGATGCGGGCGCCGCCGACCTGATTGCAGGCGGGCGTTTGCAGTTGGGAATCAGCCGCGGCTCGCCCGAGCAGGTGATCGATGGCTGGCGCTATTTCGGCTACGTGCCGGAAGAGGGCAAAACCGATGCCGACATGGCGCGCCGCCACGCCGAGATTTTTCTCGACTTGCTGCGCGGAGAAGGTTTTGCCCAGCCCAATCCGCGGCCGATGTTCCCCAACCCGCCCGGGCTGCTGAGGCTCGAGCCGTTCTCGGAGGGCTTGCGCGATCGAATCTGGTGGGGCGCCGCGACCAACGCCACCGCCGAATGGGCGGCCAAGCTCGGCATGAACCTGCAGAGCTCGACGCTGAAATTCGACGAGGGCGGCCAGCCGCTGCACATCCAGCAGGCCGAGCAAATAAGAGCCTTCCGTGCCGCCTGGAAGGAGGCCGGCCACGCCAGGGAGCCGCGCGTCTCGGTCAGCCGCAGCATCTTTGCCTTGGTCAACGACATGGACCGCGCCTATTTCGGCGGCAGCGAGGGCCAGGATCATTTCGGCTATATCGAGCCGGAAAAGCGCGCCGTGTTCGGCCGCACCTATGCCGCCGAACCGGACGTGCTCATCGAGCAGCTTAAGGAAGACCAGGCAATCGCCGAGGCCGACACGCTGCTGCTCACCGTGCCCAACCAGCTCGGCGTCAACTACAACGCCCATGTCATCGAGGCGATCCTGAAGCACGTCGCGCCGGCGCTTGGCTGGCGGTGACGGAAAACCTGCACTTTTCCTGGCATTGCTCTAGGAGCTCACTTTCAGGCCGACGACGCCAAGGATGGTCACGGCAGCGAAGGTGAGGCGCACGGCGTCAGAGCTTTCGCCGAACAGCACGACGCCGGCGGCGAGCGAGCCGACCGCGCCGATGCCGGTCCAGACCGCATAGGCGGTGCCGAGCGGCAGCACGGTGAGCGCCTTGGTCAGCAGGGCGATGAAGATGACCAAAAGCGCCAGCGAGATGCCGGCCCAAAGCGGCTCGGAAAACCCGACCGACTTCTTGGCCGCCAGCGCCCAGGCGACGTCGATGATGCCAGAGACAATCAGCAGCAGCCATGCGAGCGACGGGCTCATGCGAGCCTCTCCGCGACGCTGGCGGCGAGCCGGCGCACCTCGCCTTCGGTCCGCCTGGCGCCGGCTTCGACGGTGTCCGGCTGACCGATGGTGGGTGAGACATGGACGATATCGGCATCCTTCAGGCCGATGAAGGCAAGCGCGGTGCTGAGATAGGGCGTGGCGAGATCCGGCCGGCCATAGCTTGGGCCTTCGGTGAAGTCACCGGAAGCTGCCATGAGGACGGCGGTCGGCCGCGCGCGGAGCAAAGGCGAATAGCCGGTCGCCGGATTGAAGGAGAAGCTCAGCCCCGGCTGCGTTACCAGGTCGAACAGATGTTTCAGCCGGTAAGGCACGCCGAGATTCCACATCGGCGTCGAGATCAGGATCGCATCGGCGGCGTCGAGCCTCGCGACATAGTGGCCGATCAGCTTCCAGGCCTGGCTCTGCGCGTCGGTCAGCGGCGTGTTGGAGAGCTTGGCATATTTGGCGTCGATCGCCGCGCCATCGAAGGTCGGCAGGATGGCGGTCCAGATGTTGAAGTGGTCGACCTCCATCTTCGGCAGCTGCTCTTTCAGCTGTGCGAGGAAGTTTTTCGCTGCCTTGCTCGACCAGGAGCGGTCGGCGCGCGGCGAGGCTTCGATATGCAGAATGCGGCTCATGTCGTTCTCCAGTCAGGCTGGTTTGTTTGCCGAGTGCGATATATGTTCGCGCAGATGCGAGCGCATTTAGCAATTTTGCCATTCTTGTTCGCATGGATGCGAAGATGGTCGACTATGAGGATGTGCAGCTGGTGGCGGCGATTGCGGCGGCGGGCGGTGTGCGCGGCGCGCAGGCCAGGCTCGGCACCCATATCGCGACCATCTACCGGCAGCTCAGGGATCTCGAGCAGCGAAGCGGCGGCGCGCTGTTCGAGCGCCTCGGCGACAATCTCGTGCCCACCGGCAGGGCGGAGCCCTTCCTCGACGCAGCGGAAGATTTGCGGGACAGGCTCGCGAAGGTCGAGCGACGCGTGGCGGCGCTGGACGACCGCCTGATCGGACCGCTCAATGTGACGACGGCCGATACGCTGCTCGATATCGCCTCGGCTTGCCTCAAGGCGTTCGGCGAAGCGCATCCGGGCATCGCGCTGTCGCTGCAAGTGAGCAACAGCTTTGCCGATCTCGGGCGCCGGGAGGCCGATGTCGCCATCCGGCCGACGCTGACGCCGCCGGAAACGCTTGTCGGCCGGCGTGTCGCCCGCTTCTCCTATGCCGTTTATGCAAGCGAGGCGTCGTCGCCCGGCGGTTGGATCGGCTTCGACGCGGCACTGGCCGCCTTGCCGGCGGCGCAGTGGCTGAAGGCGAACGTCGCCGAGGATGAGATGAGGCTGAGGGTCAACAGCCTCACGGCCGCCGCCGCGGCCGCCGAGGTCGGCTGGGGGCGGGCGCTGGTGCCCGAATATCTTGGTTCGGCGCGCCGGCTGTCGCGCGTGAGCGAAAGCATCGAGGCGCTCGCCTCCGAGCTATGGGTGCTCTACCATCCGGACCTGAGGGGCAATCCACGCGTGCGCGCGTTCAGCGATTTTTCCGCGAAGTGGCTGCGGACGCGGCTGAATGCCGGTGCTTGGCTGCCAAGCCGGCCAGGCAGTTGAGCTGTCACGGCCGACGACGCGCTCCATCTGCCTTACCGCCGATATTGACATCTGATAAAATAGCAACCTAATCGGTTACGTAACCGATTACGGCTCATTAAAAGTGGAGGAAAGCATGAGCGAGGCACGCTGGTCGGCGCCTGCATCCTGCAGGTCTTGAGCACCGGGCCGCAGCTGCTCGGCGTCGGCGACAATTTCAAACCGATCGTGATTGGCCTTGTCATTGTGCTCGCCGTCATTCTAGACGCCTATCGGGAGAGACTTTTGCGCAAAATCCGTTAAGGGAGCGCGGGGACCAGGGACCATGACGACGATTGCCGATGTCGCGCGCTATGCGGGGGTATCCGTCGCAACGGTCTCGCATGTGATGAACCGCACGCGCCATGTCGAGCCGGAGACGGCCGAGCGCGTGCGCGCCGCGATCACCGCCTTGCGCTACAGCCCGAATTCGCTGGCGCGCAGCCTCAGGCGCGGCGAGACCAAGACCATCGGCCTGCTGCTCCCCGACAATTCCAACCCGTTCTTCGCCGGCGTCGCGCGCCAGATCGAGGATGCGGGCTTCGTCGCCGGCTACACGGTGATCCTGTGCAACTCCGACGGCAGCGCCGAGAAGGAGGAGCGCTATCTGTCGGTGCTGATGGCCAAGCAGATCGACGGGCTGATCTTCGCCGGCTCGTCCGACCATGCACGCGTGTTTGCGAGCCTTTCCGCCGCCGTGCCGGCGGTGCTGCTCGATCGCGAGATCCATTCCGTCCATGTCGATTCCGTGCTGGTCGACCACGACCACGGCGGCTATCTCGCCGGCCGTTATCTGGTCGGGCTCGGCCACAAAAAGATCGGCGTCATCGGCGGTCCGCGCGATTCGAGCTCCAGCCCCGCCCGCCTGCGCGGCTTTGTCCGGGCGCTCGAGGAAGCCGGGCTCAACCTGCCGGCTTCCTCTGTGGTCGATTCCGACTATCATTTCGCCGGCGGCCGGCTGGCGATGGAGCGGCTGATGGGGCAGGCGCCGGAGATCACGGCGGTGTTCGCCTGCAACGACCTGATGGCCATGGGTGCCATCATCGCGCTGCGCTCGCGCGGATTGCATGTCCCCGACGACATGTCGCTGGTCGGTTTCGACGACATTCCCTATGCGGTCACCACATGGCCGCCGCTGACGACGATCGCGCAGCCGGTCGAAAAGATCGGCACGCGGGCCGTGAGCCTGCTGCTCGAGCGCCTCGGCGAGCCGACCGCGCCCTCGCGCCGGGAGGTCTTGGCGCCGGTGCTGGTCGAGAGGGAAAGCTGCGCGGTGTTGCGGAAGTAGGCGCCAGCATCATCAACGCTGGCGCTGCCCCCGCTCCGTCTCGGCGCTGCGCGCCGAGCCACCTCTCCCCCATTTCATGGGGGCGAGGAAACGCTAACCGCCGAGGGCGCGACCTTCGCAAGCTTGGGTTCCCCCGCCAAAGGCGGGGGAGAGGTGGCTCGGCGAAGCCGAGACGGAGAGGGGGAGCGCCCTATGCGATTGTCCTGCCGTTTGAAACGGCCTTGGCGACAGGCCTCACGCCGCCGGCTGCATCGCGGCCCGCAGCAGCATGCCGAACAGGTCGCGCGGCTCGTCGGGGTCGGCGAGCAGGTCGAGCTCCTCATAGAGGCCGGTGGCCTGGAGCTGGTCGCGGACATAGCGCAGCGCGGAAAAATCTTCCGTGGCGAAGCCGACGGAATCGAACAGCGTGATCTGCTCCGGCGTCTTGCGGCCCTGCGCCTTTCCGGTCATCACCTGCCACAGCTCGGTCACCGGATGGTCGGCGTCGAGCTGCTGGATCTCGCCCTCGATGCGCGTCTGCGGCGGGAACTCGACGAAGATGTCGGAGCGCAAGAGGATGTCGCGATGCAGCTCCGTCTTGCCCGGGCAGTCGCCGCCGACCGCGTTGATATGCACGCCGGAGCCGACCATGTTGTCGGTGAGGATGGTCGCGCACTGCTTGTCGGCCGTCACCGTGGTGATGATGTCGACGCCCTCGACCGCATCCTGGCCGGTCGAGCAGATGGTGAGGTCGAAACCCTTGGCCGCCAGGTTGCGGGCGCATTTTTCCGAGGCCGAACGGTCGATGTCGTAGAGCCGCAGCTTATCGACGCCGAGCAATGCCTTGAAGGCGATGGCCTGGAACTCCGACTGGGCGCCGTTGCCGATGATGGCCATGGCTTGGCTGCCCTTGGGCGCCAGATATTTGGCCGCGACGGCGGACGTGGCCGCCGTGCGCAGCGCCGTCAGGATCGTCATCTCGGTCAAAAGCATCGGATAGCCGGAACCGACATCGGCGAGCACGCCGAAGGCCGTGACCGTCTGGCGGCCCTCGCGCATGTTCTTCGGATGGCCGTTGACATATTTGAAGCCGTACATCTTGCCGTCGCTGGTCGGCATCAGCTCGATGACGCCGTCATGGCTGTGCGAGGCGATGCGCGGCGTCTTGTCGAACAGCTCCCAGCGGCGGAAATCCTCCTCGATATAGGCGGCGAGCTCGGTGAGGAACCGCTCGACGCCGATGGTGAGCACCAGCTTCATCATGCGGTCGACGCTGACGAAGGGGACGATGGCAAGGCGCGATGGCTGGGTCATGGTCAGAGGCTTCCGGAATGGCTGCGGGTCGGGCGGTCCATGATGCGGCGGCCCATCAGGCTGGCGGTGAGGTCGACCATCAGGGTCGCGGTGCGGCCGCGCTCGTCGAGGAACGGGTTCAGCTCGACAAGATCGAGGCTGGAGACCAGGCCGCTGTCGGACAGCATCTCCATCACCAGATGCGCTTCGCGAAAAGTGGCGCCGCCGGGGACCGTGGTGCCGACGGCGGGCGCGATCGACGGGTCGAGGAAGTCGACATCGAGGCTGACATGCAAGAGCCCGTTCTCCTTCTCGACGCGCCCGAGGAAGGCGCGCAGCAGCGGCGCGATGCCGTGCTCGTCGATGGCGCGCATGTCGTGCACGGTCACGCCCGCCTCCTTCAACGCGCGGCGCTCGGCCAGATCGACGCTGCGCAGGCCCATGGTGCAGACGCGGGCGGGGTCGACCGCCGTGGGCAGGTCCGGGAAATAGCCCGAAAAACCCGGCCGGCCGCTGGCATAGGCGAGCGGCACGCCATGCAGATTACCGCTGGTGGTGGTGTCGAGCGTATGGAAATCCGGATGCGCGTCGAGCCACAGCACGAAGAGCGGCCGGCCCCGTTCGGCGGCGCGACGCGCCACGCCCGACACCGTGCCGGCGGAGATCGAGTGGTCGCCGCCGAGGAAGATCGGCATGGCGTCGCTCGAAGCCGTGTAGGCGGTCTCGGCGATCGCCGACGTCCAGGCGGAGATTTCGGGCAGCGCCTTCAGGGCGAGGTTGCCGTGAACGACGGCGCGCGCCTGGGCCGGCTGCACCGCGCCCCAGTCCTCGACCTCATGGCCGAGTTCCGACAGCACCGAGACGAGCCCGGCGGTGCGCAGCGCGCTCGGTCCCATTTCGCATCCCATCCTGCCTGCGCCGTCCTGCACCGGCGCGCCGACGATCCTGCAGCGCATGATTCTTTTTAGCCCTTGCGATTTGACCGAAGGATTGAACCATCGCTGCCTGGCGGTTTGAACAAGGAAAATTGGCATTTCGAAAAGATCAATCTATCATATTGGAAAGATGATTTGATCGAAATGGAAAAGCATGGACGCGCTCGACGAAAGGCTGGTGACGCTTCTGAGGCACGATGCGCGGCGCAGCGTCTCCGATCTCGCGCTCGATCTCGGCGTCTCGCGCGCCACCGTCAGGGCGCGCATGGAGCGGCTGGAAAAATCCGGCGAGATCATCGGCTACACGGTGGTGCTGCGCGCCGACGCGGTCGACCAGAAGATACGCGGCGTGATGATGATCGAGATCGAGGGCCACGCCGCCGACCGCGTCATCCGGGCGCTCGGCGGCTTTCCCGAAGTGTCGACCATCCACACCACCAACGGCCGCTGGGACCTGGTGGTCGAGCTCGGCACCGCATCGCTGACCGATTTCGACGCCGTGCTGCGGAGGATACGGCTGATCCCAGGGATAACGGGGAGCGAAACCAGCCTGCTGCTCGCGACGCCGCGGACGACTAGGGCGAGGTTGGGATAGGTGCTGGGGGAAAAATCCGCACCCAAAACGCGAAAAAGCCGCGGAAAACGCGGCTTTTCGATTGCTTGATCCCTGGAGAACACTCCAATTTGCCAGAGTACGCAGCTGCGCAGGCGGATACAGAGCTCCTTCCCCGAGCCAGAGCCGACCCCGCTTGGGTTGCCGGGCCCTTCACCAGATCAATTGATCAACCAATCCCCTCGCCATCAACGAGGACGGTGTTGTCGGGCGGAAGTTTGTCGCCAGCTTGCGGTGATTGCGATGTCACCTTGATTTTGCTGTCTGGAAACTGAAGCGTGTATCCATCCATCAGCGTTATGCTCGATAGCGATATTATCTTGTCACTATACCCCAGTGTCACGCCAAAACGTTCGGCAAGTTCAGTCGTCGCAGCTACTGTCATGCCCACGAAGTTCGGAGCCGCCAGTGGTATGGCAATTCCGGATTTCATTGTTGGTATAGGGGATGGGATCGACCCGAGCGGAAATGACTTGCCCTGCTGTTTGGCGAAGTCAGCCGGCATGACCGCCTTGGTAACCTCCCGCATCGCCTGCGAAGCGCAGCCTGCTATGACGTCCAGATCAGATTCGTAACCGTTCGATGCCTTGATGAAGTCTGCGGCAGATATTCCATCGGTGAACTCGCAGCGGTAGGCATTTTCAGTGATGAAATTGACCAAATTCAAGCTATCGAGGATACGGCTTCGTGTTTTAGCACAGATAGCAAGCACATCTGACGCATGCTGAATATCCGCTTCGTTAGGTGCTGGCGGCGCTTTTGCAATCGTCATTGGTGCCAATGTGGCAGAGTAGGGTACCGAATTTGCGGTTGGGTCATCGCGAAACGACGCCAACCACTTGCGCAGCATATCATAAAGATCCGAAGTGGAATTTGGTGAGCTAATATCCAAATCGACCGGGCCGCCTTCATGATACGTTTCGACATGGAGTTCGCTTGCATACTTCTGATGCAATTCGTCGAGCTTCACTTTGCCTTCAGCGGAAAAGGCGGAATAGGAACCACCAAGGCTGGCGGCAATAGACATTGCGTCTTGTTTAGACAGAGCGTCAATACGCATTACGGCGAAAAATAAGCCGCCGCGATCGACACCACGCACGAACATGTTGCCATAGCGTCCGTTAAAAGCTTTGGGATCGGAGATCAATTGTTTCGCGGCATCTGTCAGCTCTGGTTCGTCTATCGACAGATATTCTAACTTGACGAATGCACTGAGCATCAAAAATAGGGAGCTGCTTTGAACTTTTGATCGCTTGGCGAAATCGAAGCGGGCGCTTGCGCCCTGAAAGGCGGGAACCCCATAACTTGCTTCGGCACTGATGCCCAAAGCGCTCTCTAGCTCTTCAGTTGTGGTGATGCGAGTAATGGACCAGCTGGCAGTCGAGCCCCCGGCATTCTTAACGCCTGTAATCTCTCCCTGAACAGCTTTGTTCATGGGATTGCTCGTCGAATAATCCACGCCGATTCCAAAGTCATAGCTCTTGATCATCGGCACAACGACTTGGGTCAAACCCATCGATATCTCCCATTTGCTGGTGTGGCAAGCAAGGTATAGTACGACTACTAAGAGTCACCATCTAGTAGACGCGAATATGTTTGTCGCGATGGAAATTGGCAATTCCCGAAACCGACGAAATCTCGACCGCCAGGAAGGGTACGCCTCGATTCTGTGCCCTAAGAATGAGGCGCTGGTCCTGAGCTATCGCGAAAATCCGACCGCCCTAAATACCACGCAGTTGGGATAGCGCGTGTGAAGTGCGTCACGCTGTATGGACTTTCAGCGCGCTCTCCCCAACGGTTTGGTCTTGTAGAAATCAGCGACGATCTTGATCATCGCCGCCGAGTGTGGACGGTTTCGAGAACGCGTCCCAGCGATGGCCGGGCTGGTAACCCGCTCGTGATCCCGGCCCTTTGATCTGGCTCTTGCCGTACGGGTTTTTCGTGCGTTCAAAACGCGAAAAAGCCGCGGAAAACCGCGGCTTTTCGTTTGCTTGATCCCGGAAGGGAAACTGGAGCGGGTGAGGCGATTCGAACGCCCGACCCCAACCTTGGCAAGGTTGTGCTCTACCCCTGAGCTACACCCGCTCGCGCGGCCTTGGGCCGCAAGCCGCGCCTATATGGCCGAAGAGCGCGGCGATTGCAACAGGGAAATGACGGTCTTTTTGGAGCTAGCTCTTCATAGGCTGTAGGTTCCCTCCGAACGGGCGGATTGCCTTTCCAGGCCGGATACGGTCTTGCCCCATGGGCATCGTTGGCCGTAAACGGCATGACCTTCAAGACGAAGTGAGGACCGATGCCGAAGACCGAAGCCGAGCTCTATGCCTTTCTTGCCGATCTCGGCATCTCCGTCTCGACGGTGCGCCATCCGCCATTGTTCACGGTCGCCGATTCGCAGGCGCTGCGCGGCGAAATCCCGGGCGGGCACACCAAGAACCTGTTCCTCAAGGACAAGAAGGACAATTTCTTCCTCGTCACCGTCGGCGAGGAGGCGGAGGTCGATCTCAAGCAGATCCACCATCTGATCGGCGCCGCCGGCCGCGTGTCCTTCGGCAAGCCGGAAATGCTGATGGAGCTGCTCGGCGTCGTTCCTGGCGCGGTCACCGTCTTCGGCCTGATCAACGACACGGCCGGCCGGGTCAAGGTGGTTCTCGACCAGGAGCTGATGAGCCACGATGTCATCAACGGCCATCCGCTGACCAACGAGGCGACGACGACCATCGCGGCGGCCGATCTCGTCAGATTCGTCGAGGCAACTGGCCACGATGCTGTTATCTTGAAAGTCTCATTATCTTGAAAGTCAGGGCTTGATCGCCACATGGATGGCGAAACCGAAATCCGACAATGACGCGCCGCGCCCTGTTGCCTGCGGCGGCGCGACCGAAAGGGCCACGACATGAGTGACAACAACCCGTTCAGCGGCTCATTTGGCGGCAATGCCGGCCAGTATGCCCAATCCGTCCAGTATGGCGGTGGCGACCGCGCCAAGGTGTCGCTCGGCGAGGCGCCGTCGGCCGCCGAGCTGATCAAGGACACCACGACCGCGACATTCGCGGCCGACGTCATCCAGGAATCGCGCCGCCAGCCGGTTCTGGTCGACTTCTGGGCGCCCTGGTGCGGCCCCTGCAAGCAGCTGACGCCGCAGCTCGAAAAGGCGGTCCAGGCCGCAGGCGGCAAGGTCAAGCTGGTCAAGATGAACATCGACGACCATCCCTCGGTCGCCGGCCAGCTCGGCATCCAGTCTATTCCGGCGGTCATCGCCTTCAAGGACGGCCAGCCGGTCGATGGCTTCATGGGCGCGATTCCGGAAAGCCAGATTACCCAGTTCATCCAGAAGGTCGGCGGCAAGGGAGGCGGCGCGGCGTCGCAGATCACGGATGCGTTGGCGGCGGCCAGCGAGGCGCGCGAGGCCGGCGATGTCCAGACCGCGGCCGATATCTATGACGCGATCCTCGAGCAGGCGCCCGAAACCATCGAGGCGATTGCCGGGCTTGGCGAGATCCTGTTCGAGGCCGGCGACAGCCAAGGCGCCGAGGCGGCGCTTGCAAAAGCGCCCGAGGACAAGAAGGACGCGCCGGCGCTTGCGGCGCTGCGGGCCAAGATGACGCTTGCCGCGGAAGCGGCGGCGCTCGGCAATCCGGCCGAGTTCGAGCGCCGGCTCGCCGCCAATCCCAACGATCATCAGGCGCGCTTTGACCTGGCGATGGTGCAGAATTCGCGCGGCGAGCGGACGCAGGCCGCCGAAAATTTGCTGGCGATCATCAAGGCCGACCGGACATGGAACGACGACGGCGCCAGGGCGCAGCTGTTGAAGTTCTTCGAGGCGTGGGGGATGACCGACGAGGCGACGCTGGCGGCGCGGCGCAAGCTCTCGTCGCTGCTGTTCTCGTGAGCGCTTTGCCGCCGGCTTCTTTGCCGGGCAAGGGGGCTTGCGCGAGGCGGCGGCTGCGCCAGATAGGGGGCAGTGGCTTGCCCTGCCGACAAATGGTTGAATAAGCAAGCCGCACCGGAGGAGATCGCAGGTTTGGGGAGATCGCAGGTTTGACACGCTGGCCGGCGACGCTCTTGAGGGTTGAAGTGCGGGCGAGGCTTGAAGTGCAGGCGGAGGGTTGAAGTGCAGGTCGGAAACGCCCGCTATCGGCTCGCGAAGGATTTGCCGTCGACGATCCCGGTGTTTCCGCTCGCCGGAGCGCTGCTCCTGCCGGGCGGCCGCATGCCGCTCAATATTTTCGAGCCGCGCTATCTGCAGATGATCGACCAGGCGATGGCCGGGACGCGGCTGATCGGCATGATTCAGCCTAGCCTCGACGGCGCGCTGCGCGACGACGGCGAGCCGGAACTCTGCAGCGTCGGCTGCGCCGGGCGCATCATCTCGCTCGCCGAGACCGGCGACGGCCGCTACCTGATTTCGCTGCAAGGCGTCTGCCGCTTCCGGGTAACGCAGGAGCCGGCGGCGAAGACACCGTTCCGGCAGTGCCGGATCGCGCCGTTCCTCACCGATCTCGAGGAGGACCAGGCCGCCGCCGAAGTCGACCGGCCGGCGCTGCTCAAGGCGTTCCGCGCCTATCTGCAGGCCAATGACCTCGAAGCCGACTGGGAAAGCGTCAGCCGCGCCGAGAACGGAATGCTGGTCAATGCGTTGTCGATGATGGCGCCCTACGGGCCGGCCGAGAAACAGGCGCTGCTCGAAGCGGCGGACCTGAAGACGCGCGCCGAGACGCTGATCGCCATCACCGAAATAACGCTGGCGCGCGAGGATGAGGATTTTGGCTCGAGCCTGCAGTAAGTGCGCTGATATTCAGGTGATGCCGGCCGACCTGACCTGAATCTCGACACACTTAAGCCTATGGCGGTTGGACAAGGAAAGTGCGATGGCGGCGGACGGACGTGACGGGCGCAAGGCCACGGTCGACCCAAGACTGCTGGAACTGCTCGCTTGCCCGCTGACCAAGGGACCGCTGACCTGGGACGAGGAACGCAGCGAGCTGATCTCGCGCGTGGCGAAGCTCGCCTATCCGGTGCGCGACGGCATCCCGATCATGCTTCCTTCGGAAGCGCGCACGATCTCGGCCGATGATATGCTGACGCCGCCGCCACGGCTGAGCGGGCCGTCGTGAGTGGAGCTTACGCAGACGGAGATCGCGCGACCTTCGAGATTGGCGCGACGTCTCTTACCTCGTCATCCCAGGGCGGAGCAGCCGCGAAGCGGCGTCGCGGAGACCCTGGGATCCATGCCGTGACGTTGGCCACGGAGTGCAACGGGGTAGAATTCTGCGCCGTAGTGGCGCTCGCAGGTAACGGCATGGATCCTCGGGTCTGCGCTGCGTCGCTACGCTCCTTGCTCCGCCCGTGGATGACGAAGGCGTTTTGCCCCCGCTGCGTTCCCTATTGTGCTGGAAATCGCTCCTACTGAAAATTCCGCCCCCTTGGCATGACTTGTTGTGCAGTGCTGGACAGCGCGGCGCTGTCCTGGCGGACCGGCAGGCCGCGGTTCGCCGGGGCAGACCGGTTCGCATCACCATCCGGCTGATGCTCGATGGTGGGCGTCTCCCGCAGAAGCACGCTCAGCCAGGGCGTCAAATCCTCGATCCTGTCGGCGACGATGTGGATGACGTCCGATTCCTGCTGCAGCTTGCCGGTGACGCGGATGAAGCGCGCCCCCATGACGACCGAGCGGAAGCGGTCGAAGACACGCGGCCAGATGATGACGTTGGCGATCGCCTTTTCATCCTCGAGCGTGAGGAAGATCGCGTTGCCCTTGCCGGGGCGCTGGCGCACCAGCACCAGGCCGGCGACGCTGACGCGCCTGCCGTCGCGCACCGACGGCAGGCGGGCATTGGGGGTGATGCCGGCGCGGTCGAGCCGCTCGCGCAGGAAGGCGACGGGGTGCTCCTTCAGCGACAGGCCGAGCGAGCGGTAGTCGTGGACGACATGCTCGCCGAGCGGCATTGTCGGCAGCTTCGTTTCGGGTTCCAATTCGCGTAAGCCGAGAGCGGGCCGGTCGAACAGCGGCAGCTTTTCGGCAGCGCTCCTGCCGTCGAGCGCGCGCACGTCCCAGAGTGCGGCGCGGCGGTCGAGGCCGAGCGAGCGGAAGGCGTCGGCCTGCGCCAATCTTTCGATCTCGCCGACATCGAGGCCTGAGCGCAGCCATAGATCCCTGACCGATCGATAGCCCTCGCCGCGCCGGGCGACGGCGGCCTCCATGCGCTCCTCGGACAGGCCCTTGATCTGGCGGAAGCCGAGCCTGACGGCATGAGCCGTCTCGATGACGCCGCGCATCGAGGCATGGCGCTCGAGGATGCGCGAAGGATCGAAGGCGGCTCCCTCCAGCGTGCAGTCCCAGACGGAATGGTTGATGTCGACCTCGCGCACCTCCACGCCATGGTCGCGCGCATCGCGGACGAGTTGGGCCGGCTGGTAAAAACCCATCGGCTGCGCATTCAGGATCGCGGCGCAGAAGACGTCGGGATAAAAGCTCTTGAACCAGCAGGAGGCGTAGACCAGCAGCGCGAAGGAGGCGGCGTGGCTTTCCGGGAAGCCGTATTCGCCAAAGCCTTCGATCTGCTTGAAGCAGCGCTCGGCGAACTCCTTCTCATAGCCATTGCTGACCATGCCGTCGATCATGCGCTGGCGATAATTGCCGATCGTGCCGGTGCGCTTGAAGGTCGCCATGGCGCGGCGAAGCTCGTCGGCCTCGCCCGGCCGGAAGCCGCCGGCGACGATGGCGATCTTCATCGCCTGTTCCTGGAACAGCGGCACGCCGAGCGTCTTGCCGAGAATCTTTTTCAGATCGGAGCTGGGGTAATTGACGTCCTCCTTGCCCTGCCGTCTGCGCAGATAGGGATGCACCATGTCGCCCTGGATCGGGCCGGGCCGCACGATTGCCACCTCGATGACGAGGTCGTAGAATTCGCGGGGCTTAAGCCGCGGCAGCATCGACATCTGCGCGCGGGATTCGATCTGGAAGACGCCGAGCGTATCGGCCCGGCAGATCATGTCGTAGACGCAAGCGTGTTCCGGCGGCAGGGAATTCAAGCCATAGGGCCGGCCGTAGTCGTCCCGTGCTTCCGGATAATGATCGGTGAGCAGGGTCAAGGCGCGCTTCAGGCAGGTCAGCATGCCGAGCGCCAGCACGTCCACTTTGAGGATCTTCACCGCGTCGAGATCGTCCTTGTCCCACTCGACCATCTTGCGCTCCTCCATCGCCGTCTTGACGATGGGCACGACCTCGTCGAGCCGGTCCCTGGTGATGACGAAGCCGCCGACATGCTGGGAGAGGTGGCGGGGAAAGCCCATGATCTCGTTGGCGCGCTCCAGCACCTGCCGCGACAGCGGATCGGCGCGGTCGAGGCCGCCGGCATTGGCCTCCCTCTCGCCGAGCTCGGAGGTCGACCAGCCCCAGATCGTGCTCGACAGCGCGCTCCGGACATCTTCCGACAAGCCCATTGCCTTCGCCACCTCGCGCAGCGCCGAGCGGCCGCGATAGCTGATGACGGCGGCGGCCAGCGCGGTGCGCTTGGCGCTGTATTTGTCGTAGATATAGGCGATGACCTCGTCGCGCCGCTCATGCTCGAAGTCGACGTCGATGTCGGGCGGCTCGTTGCGCTCCTCGGAAATGAAGCGCTCGAACAGCACGTCGATCCGGTCGGGTCCGACTTCGGTGATGCCGATGCAGAAGCAGATGACCGAATTGGCCGCCGAGCCGCGCCCCTGGCAAAGGATATTCTGGCTGCGGGCGAATTTCACGATGTCGTAGACGGTCAGGAAATAGCGCGCATAGTTCAGGCGCTCGATGAGGACGAGTTCTTCATCGATGCGCTGCGTGACATGGTCAGGAACACCTGCCGGATAGCGCCTTGCCGCCCCTTCCCGCGCCAGGCGTTCGAGCTCGGCCTGCGGCCCGAGGCCGGATTCGGTCGGCTCGTCGGGATAGTTGTATTCGAGATCGCTGAGCGAGAAGGTGAGCTCCCCGGCGAAGCGCAGCGTCTCCGCAAGCGCTTGCGGGTAGCGGCGGAACAGGCGCGCCATCTCCAGCGGCGGCTTCAGATGGCGCTCGGCATTCGCCGTCAGCTCCAGCCCGACCTCGGAAACCGGCGTGTTGAGGCGGATCGCGGTGAGCACATCCTGCAGCGGCCGGCGCTCGGCGGCATGGTAGAGCGCGTCGTTGGTCGCCATCAGCGGGACGCCGGCGTGTTCGGCCATCGCCGCCGCCTGCTCGATGCGGAAGCGGTCATTGCCGCCATAATCCGGCGCCACGGCCAGCCGGAGCGCCGCGCCGAAGCGATCCTTGAGCCGGCTAATAAGTGCCAGGCGGTCTTCCGCGCCGCCCGACAGATTGGGCAGGATGGCCAGCGACATCAGATCGCCCCATTCGAGAAGGTCGCCGAGCTCCAGCAGCGTCGCGCCCTTCTCGTTCTCGTCTCGCAGATTGGCTTGCGTCAGCATGCGGCAGAGGTGGCCCCAGCCCTTGCGGTCGCGGGGATAGGCGAGGATGTCCGGCGTGCCGTCGCGGAAAACCAGACGGCAGCCTGGATGATAGGCCAGCTTCTCGACCTTCGCCTGCTGCCAGGCGCGCACGACGCCGGCGACCGTATTCCTGTCGGCAAGACCGATCGAGGCAAAGCCGTAGAATTTTGCCGTCACCACCAGCTCCTCGGGCTTCGAGGCGCCGCGCAGGAAGGAAAAGTTCGACTGGATGCCGAACTCGGCATAGGGGATGACGGTCAGCGCGTTCATGCGAACACCCCGTGCATGAACCAGCGCGGCGCGGCTTGCGCGGCGCTGCTGTAGAGACCCTGGCGGTAGAGCCAGTAGCGACGCCCCTCGCTGTCCTCGATGCGGTAATAGTCGCGGGTCGGCGCCTCCTCCTCGCCGGGCAGCTGCCGCCACCATTCCGCGGCGATGCGCTCCGGCCCCTCGGCGCGGGCGACGCGGTAGAGCGCGCGCCGCCAGCGGAAATTCATCGGCGGACCCTCGGGGATCTCGGTCGCCGGCACCTCGATCGGCTCCGGCGAGCGGAACAGCCGCACCGGCCGCTCCGGCGGGTAGATGGTCATCGGCGGCATGGCGCGGTCGCTCGCCGGCATGCGCCTTTGCGGCGCCTCCGCGAAGGGAACCGTGGTCACGGCGCGCTCCGGCAGATGGCTTTCGACGACGACCGGCTTCAGCACGGCGGCCTCGCCGAGACGGGCGCGGATGCGGTCGGCGAAAAGGGCAATGTCGGCGTCATCGTCGGTCGCTTCGCCGGCAAGATCGCCCTGCAGCATGTCGAAGGCGGCGACCGACAGCACGGAAAGCCGCACGAGATCGAAGCCGAAGCCGGCGTCGATGTTTTGTTCCAGCGCGGCAAGCCGTTCGTGGAACAGCTTTCGGATCAGCTGCGGCTCGCGCATCGGGCGCGAGGTGCCGACGGCGATGCGGCTGACGGCGCCGTCGACGCGGAAGAGAAGAAGGGCGAGCGCCCTGGCACCCTCGCCGCGGCGTTCGAGATCGGCTTTCAAGGCGATCGCCAGCCGGCTCACCAGCCGCTCGATGTCGTCGGTGAGCATGACCGGTTCGGCAAGATGGCGCTCGACCGAAAGCGGCGCTACGGGAAGGCGCGGCGACACGGCCTCGTCGAGGCGGCCGAGCGCCTGGTCGAGGCGCAGAAGCAAAGTGGCGCCGAAGCGGCGGGCGAGCGGCGCGCGCGGTGCCGCCATCACCGCGCCCGCCGTGCGCAGGCCGACGCTTTCCAGGCTGGCCCGGGTTTCCGGCGCGATGCGCAGCGCCGAAAGCGGCAAGGGTGCCAGAAGCGCTTCCTCCTCGCCGCCGGCAATTATGCGGTCGCCATGGAAGCGCGCCGCCGCCCAGGCGGCGCCCGGCGTCGAGGCGAGGCCGGCGCGGACGTCGAAACCCTGTTGGAAGAAGCGGGTGAGGATCTCGTCCTGCATGGCGCGCTCGCCGCCGAACAGATGCGTGCAGCCGGTGATGTCGAGGAACAGTCCGTCCTCGCCGTCGATCGCCACCAACGGCGTGTAGCGGTCGCACCAGTCGGCGAGGCCTTCGAGCAGGCGGCGGTCGGCTTCCGCGTCGGCTTCCACCACGTCGATCGAGGGATGCATGGCGCGCGCATCGGCAATGCCCATGCCGCGCTTCAGTTTCAGCGCCTCAGCCCGCTCGTCGAGGGCTGCGATGCGCTGGGCGTTGCTGTCGCGATGGCTGATCACAAGCGGTGGGTGAGGTGGCGGCAGGTGGTGCGACGGCCGGGAACGCCAGGACCGCCCCAGACGCTGGCGCAGGATCCGCTCCGCGCAGAGGTACGGGAACCACAGCGACAGAATTCTCTGTTCTTTCTGCAAAAGCGTGCTCATCGGGGTTCCACTCCAATGTGAATTGTCCGGACAGGGCCGTGCGGCTCTTGCCGATATCGACGGTGAAGGCGGGGCGGCCGATCGAGCCGGCGAGCGGGCCGGCGACCGTCTCGCGGCTGGCCGCGGGCGCTGCCGAAACGATGAGGCGCACGGGCGCGGCGGTGGGCTCGGCCTCGCCGGCCTGACGCAGCAGAAGCACCGGACGACTGGCGCTGTGCGCCCGCGCGTGCAGCCGCCGCGTCGCGGTAAGGTCGAGAAGCCGCGGGCTGCCGCGAATTTCGAGGATGACGGCGGCGAAGGCCGTCATGCGGGCGGCCTCCTCGGTGATCCATAGCGCGTCCAAGAGCTTCGGCGCTTCGGACAACAGCAATTGCTCCGGCGCGATGCCGAACAGGGCATGGAGCCCCCTGGCATAGGGAAAGCCGGCCTCGCGGAAAATCTCCGCCGTGCCGATCCAGAGGACCGGCAGGCCCGGCTTTTCCCTGAGGATCAGGCTGGTGAGCGACAGCGCGAAGCCGGCGACGGCACCGGCATCGCGGGTCTCCAGCCCATGGATTTCACTGAGCGCCGCCTTGGGTAGGCCGCCGCCAAGAGCGGCGTCGAGGCGCTCGATGCCGGTGTGCAGGAAGGCATCCGGCAAGGCCGCGGCGAGGCCGCGCCGAACGATGGTGATTTCGGAGCCAGCGGCATCGACAGGTTTTTCCGCAATTCCGGACGGAAAACCGCTTCGCACTTTTCCTGCTCCAGGCGCGCCGCGCGCCGGCGCCTCCAGGCGCTCGGGCAGCGTTCCCTCGATCTTCGCGATCTGGCGGCGCAGGGCAAAAACAGTTTCCCGCGCCACGGCGCTCATCGCCATGACGTTCACTTCCGGCAGCAATTGTTCCTGTTATGTTCCTATAGATTCCAGAGGGTCCTCAAAGAGTCAAGCGGAGTCTCAAGGAATTTATTCCTTCGCTCTTTTACCCTTAGGGAAGCCTACCAGCCGGCTCATTTGCCTCAATCGGCGCGAAAGCCTATATGCCGGGATCAAAGGAAACCTCATGGCCCGCATCTATAAGACCCGCACCTGGCACGACCAACTCTCGCCGTCGATGGAGGAAATGGAGCTTCTGGCTCTGGAGGCCTATGCCCATCTGCCGGAAGAGTTTCGCAAGCTCACCGGCGAGATCGTCATCCAGATCGCCGACTTCCCGACCGACGAGATCATGGACGACCTGTCGCTGGAGACGCCCTTCGACCTGCTTGGCCTGTTCGAGGGACGCGGCATTGCCGAGCGCTGGAACCCGCAGACCGGCGAGGGCCCGAACCGCATCACGCTCTACCGCCGCGCCATCCTCGACTACTGGGCCGAGAACGAGGAGACGCTGGGCGATATCGTCACCCATGTGCTGATCCACGAGATCGGCCATCATTTCGGCCTGTCGGACGACGACATGGAGCGGATCGAGGAAGCGGCGGAGCAGGCGGCGGCTGGGTGACATTGCTTCGTCGTTCCAGGCCGTCGCGAAGACCTGGGATCACGAAGCACCCGCCCTGCGGGCTCAAATATGCAGCGCGTGCCCGAGCGCCTTCAGCGCCGCTTCCTGGAAACCTTCGCCTTGCGTCGGATGCGCATGGATGGTGCCGGCGATGTCCTCCAGCCGCGCGCCCATTTCGAGCGCCAGGCCGAAGGCCGCCGACAGTTCCGACACCCCCTGCCCGACCGCCTGGATGCCGAGCACCAGATGGTTGTCGGCGCGGGCGACGACGCGCACGAAGCCGTCCTCGCCTTGTTTGGTCATGGCGCGGCCGTTGGCGGCGAAGGGAAACTGCCCGACCTTGATCTCGCCGGCTTGCGCCTTCGCCTCTTCCGGTGACAGGCCGGCCGTGACCAGCTCGGGATCGGTGAAGCAGATTGCCGGGATCGCGCGCTTGTCCCAGCTTCTTTTGTGGCCGGCGACGATCTCGGCCACCATCTCGCCCTGCGCCATGGCGCGATGCGCCAGCATCGGCTCGCCGGTGACGTCGCCGATGGCGTAGATGCCGCGCATCGAGGTGCGGCACTGGTCGTCGATGCGGATGAATTTTCCCGCCATGTCCAGATCGATCTGATCCAGCCCCCAGCCATCGGTGAGAGGCTTGCGGCCGACCGTGACCAGAATCTTGTCGGCGGCAACCTTGGCATCCTTGCCGTCGGCGGTTTCCACCCGCAGCGCGTCGCCCTTGCCCGCCTGCCCTTGGGTCGACAGCCCCTTGGCCTTTGCCTCCGTCATCACCTCGATGCCAAGCTCGCCCAGACGTTTGAGCACCGGCCTGGTCAATTCCGCATCGTACTGCGCAAGCACGCGCGGCAGCGCTTCGACCACCGTGACATGAGAGCCCATCTTGGCGAAGGCCATGCCGAGTTCGAGCCCGATATAGCCGCCGCCGATGACGGCAAGCGTCTTCGGCACTTCGCTCAGCGCCAGCGCCTCGGTGGACGAGATGACCGGACCGCCGAACGGCAGGAACGGCAGCTCGACCGGCACCGAGCCGGTGGCGATCACCACCGCCTCGGCGCGGATCACCTGGGTCCCGGTCTCGGTCTCGACCTCGACGGTCTTGCCGTCGCGAAACGTCGCCCAGCCATGCACGGTCTTGACCCTGGCCTTCTTGAGCAGGCCGGCAACGCCGCTGTTCAGCCGGCTAACGATACCATCCTTCCAGGTGATCGTTTTCGTGAGGTCGAATGTCGGCGCGGCAACCGAAATGCCAAGCATGCCCTTGCCGCCGGCCATATGCGCGATCTTCTCGAACTCCTCCGCGGCGTGGATAAGCGCCTTGGACGGGATGCAGCCGACATTGAGGCAGGTGCCGCCCGGCTTGGCAACCTCGACGATCACCGTGTCAACGCCGAGCTGGCCGGCGCGGATGGCTGAGATATAGCCGCCGGGGCCGGCGCCGATGACGAGCAGCTTGCAGGAGATTTCTTTCATGTCGTGACCCTTCGATCCGAGGAAACGCTCCGTCGAGATCCTTCGCGCCCCCCTCTGTCCTGCCGGACATCTCCCCCACGAGGGGGGAGATTGGAAGCTTCGGCGCCTCGCTTAATCCCGCAGCGCTGGTGATTGGCGAAAGCCGGCGTGACATCTGATCTCCCCCCTTGTGGGGGAGATGCCTGGCAAGGCAG
This sequence comes from Mesorhizobium captivum, assembly GCF_033977165.1. Classification (NCBI taxonomy): domain Bacteria; kingdom Pseudomonadati; phylum Pseudomonadota; class Alphaproteobacteria; order Hyphomicrobiales; family Phyllobacteriaceae; genus Mesorhizobium; species Mesorhizobium captivum. The sequence continues at coordinate 15,464 of NZ_JAVIJB010000034.1, read as the reverse complement.
AGGGGGGCGCTGTCCCGCCATCATCTCCAATGATCCACCCTAATCCACGAAGATCAGCGCCGGCGTCTCCAAGAGCGCCTTGATGCGCTGCACGAACACCGCGGCATCCCAGCCGTCGATGACGCGATGGTCGAAGCTGGACGACAGGTTCATCATCTTGCGCGGAACGAACTGCGTGCCGTCCCACACCGGCCGCACCATCATCTTGTTGACGCCCACGATCGCCACTTCAGGGTAGTTGATGACCGGAGTCGTCGCCACGCCGCCCATGGCGCCGAGCGAGGTGATGGTGATGGTCGAGCCGGAAAGCTCGTCCCGCGTCGCCGTGCCGGACTTGGCCGCATCGGCCAGCCGGTTGACCTCCGCGGCGCAGTCCCAGAGGTCTCGCGCCTCGGCGTGCTTGACCACCGGCACCACCAGCCCGGTGGGCGTCTGCGCGGCGATGCCGATATGGATGCCTTCATGCTGGTGGATGATGCCCGCATCGTCGTCGAACAGCGCGTTGAGGTTGGGCTGGTCGGCGATCGCCTTGACCATCGCCCGCATCAGGAACGGCAGCAGCGTCAGTTTTGCGCGATCACCGCGCTTGTCCTTGTTGAGCGTGGCGCGCAGCTCTTCCAGCGCCGTGACGTCGATCTCCTCGACATAGGTGATGTGAGGAATACGCGATTTCGCGAGCGACATTTTCTCGGCGATCTTGCGCCGCAGGCCGACGACCTTGATGTCCTCGACGCCGTCCTTCGGGGCAAGGCCGGTGGCGCGGGCAAGCTGCGGGCCGCGCGCCAGGAAGGCCTCGATGTCCTCATGGCTGATGCGCCCGGCCGGGCCGCTGCCGGCAACCTGGCGAAGGTCGATGCCGGCTTCCTTGGCACGCAGCCGAACGGCAGGCGAGGCCAGCGGCTTGTCCCCTTCCGCACGCGGCGCGCCGGTGATGGAGGCAGGGCGCGTGCCTTTCGGCGTGGCGACCGGAGGCGATGCTTTCACGGCCGGCTCCACTGGCTTCGACGCTGCTTTCGGAGCGCTCGGAGCCGGTTCGGACTTCACCTCAGTCGGTTTGGGCGCCGCCTCCGCCTTCGGCTCAGGCTCGCCGGCGGCGCCCTTCACATTACCTTCGCCGGCTACCTTCAACCGCACGATCGGCGAGCCGATCGCCACCGTGTCGCCGATCTCGGCACCGAGCCAAAGGATCTCGCCGTCGACCGGCGACGGGATCTCGACGGTCGCCTTGTCGGTCATCACGGCGGCCAGAACCGTGTCCTCGCGCACGAGGTCGCCGACCTTGACGTGCCACTCGACGAGCTCGGCCTCGGCGACGCCTTCGCCGACATCGGGCAGCTTGATGATATGTTCGCCCAACTAAGCCTCCCCGCTCTAAGCTTCCATGGTCTCGACGAGCGCGCGCCCGACCCGCGCGGGGCCGGGGAAATACTCCCACTCCTGCGCATGCGGATAGGGCGTGTCCCAACCGGCGACGCGGGCCACCGGGGCCTCCAGATGGTAGAAGCAGTTCTCCTGCACCAGCGCGACCAGCTCGGCGCCGAAGCCGGAGGTCAGCGTCGCCTCATGCACGACGACGCAGCGCCCGGTCTTCTTCACCGAGGCGACGATCGTATCGAGGTCGAGCGGCAGAAGCGTCCTGAGGTCGATGATCTCGGCATCGAGGCCGGTTTCCTCGGCGGCGGCTTCGGCGACATAGACCATGGTGCCGTAGGCCAGAACGGTAACCGCCGAACCGAGCCTGCGGATCGCCGCCTTGCCGAGCGGGATCGTATAGTGCCCGTCGGCGACCTCGCCGAGCCGGTGCTTCGACCATGGCGTCACCGGCTTGTCGTGATGGCCGTCGAAGGGGCCGTTATAGAGCCGCTTCGGCTCGAGGAAGATCACTGGGTCCGGATCCTCGATCGCCGAAATCAGCAGCCCCTTGGCGTCATGCGGGTTGGACGGCACCACCGTCTTCAGGCCGGACACATGCGTGAACAGGGCTTCCGGGCTCTGGCTGTGCGTCTGGCCGCCAAAGATGCCGCCGCCGGTCGGCATGCGCACCACGATCGGGCAAGTGAAATCATTGTTGGAGCGGTAGCGCAGCCGCGCCGCCTCCGACACGATCTGGTCATAGGCCGGATAGACATAGTCGGCGAACTGCACCTCGACGCAGGGCCTGAGCCCATAGGCGGCCATGCCGATGGCCGAGCCGACGATGCCGGCTTCGCTGATCGGCGCGTCGAAGCAGCGGTTCTTGCCGTATTTGGCCTGCAGGCCTTGCGTGCAGCGGAAGACGCCGCCAAAGAAGCCGACATCCTCGCCATAGATGATGACGCGCTCGTCGCGCGCCATCGAGACGTCCATGGCGTCGCGGATCGCCTCGATCATGGTTTTTCTTGGCATGGTCAGACCCCTGCCTGCTGGCGCTGGCGCCTGAGATGCGGCGGCATTTCGGCATAGACGCCCTCGAACATGTCGCGCGTCGACGGCTTGCCGCCGGCATGCAGGGTGCCGTGGCTTTCGGCCTCCTTCTGCGCCGCGATCACGGTCTCGAGGATCTCGGCTTCCGCCTGGGTGTGGCGATCCTCCGACCAGATACCTTTGTGGATGAGATGGTTCTTCAGCCTGACGACCGGGTCGCCGAGCGGCCAGGCGTCCGATTCGGCCTTCGGCCGGTAGGCGGACGGATCGTCCGAACTCGAATGCGCGCCGACGCGATAGGTGACATATTCGACCAGTGTCGGCCCGAGATTCTTCCGCGCCCGCTCCGCCGCCCATTTGGCCACCGCATGGACGGCAAGATAATCGTTGCCGTCGACCCGCAGCGACGGGATGCCGAAGCCGAGACCGCGCGCCGCGAAAGTGCCGGAGCCGCCGCGCGCTATGCCCTGGAAAGTGGATATCGCCCACTGGTTGTTGACGACATTGAGCACGACCGGCGCCTTGTAGGTCGAGGCGAAAACCAGCGCCGCATGGAAATCGGATTCCGCCGTCGAGCCGTCGCCGATCCAGGCCGCGGCGATGCGGGAATCGTTGGAGATCGCCGAGGCCATCGCCCAGCCGACCGCCTGGATATACTGCGTCGCCAGATTGCCTGAGATCGAGAAGAAGCCGTGCTCCTTCGAGGAATACATGATCGGCAGCTGCCTGCCCTTCAGCGGATCGGCCTCGTTGGAATAGATCTGGTTCATCATCGTGACCATCGGGTAGCCGTCTGCGATGAGCAGGCCGGCTTGTCGATAGGTCGGGAAGTTCATGTCGCCCGGCTTGAGCGCCTTGCGGAAGGCGCAGCTCACCGCTTCTTCGCCGAGATGCTGCATGTAGAAAGAGGTCTTGCCCTGGCGCTGCGCCATCTGCATGCGGGCATCGAAGGTTCTGAGCCGCATCATGTTGCGCAAGCCTTCGAGCAACTCCTCGTCGGTGAGCAGCCCGGCCCACGGCCCGACGGCCTCGCCGGCGCGGTTGAGCACGCGGATGATGGAGAAGGCCATGTCGCGGATGGTGCGCGGATCGACATCGATCTCCGGGCGCGGCACCGAGCCGGCCTTGGGGATGGTCACATTCGAGAAGTCGGGCGTGCCGCCGGGCCGAACCTCTGGTTCGGGCACATGAAAGCGCAACATTCCAGCATCGGCCATGAGCTTCGTCCTCCAATGTTGCCGGTGCGATATTTGCACATCCGCGCCGCCATTTCACCGGGCGAGATGGCGGCCGTCCTCCCGGCCACCGGCCTTTGAAGATCGACGCGGCGCGCGGCGACAAGATGCAGATATGGCGGCGAAATTTCTTGTCGATGTTTTCAGGCCCCGCGCAATTTGGCGAATGGCTGGAACGGTTTAGACGCAAGAGGCGGTAACAGTCCCGTCTCGGCAGGTGGGTAGGCAATCGCGTATTGGCAGCGCTAGCCCCCTCTCCGGCCGCTACGCGACCACCTCTCCCCCATTTCATGGGGGCGAGGAAAGCAAATCGCCGAGGTCGCAGCTGAAAAAGCTTGGGTTCCTCGCCCCCACAACGTGGGGGAGAGGTGGCTCGGCGAAGCCGAGACGGAGAGGGGGAGCGCCCTAGGCGATAGTTTGCCGTAAACAGAAAAAAGCCCTTGGACATAAGGTTGCGGCTGCAGTCAGCTGATCTGCCGAGACTCCGGTTCACCCGAACTCATCGCCATGCTAACTCACCCCGCATGGCACAGAAGAAGGGATACGAGGTCGATTCGTGGCTCGCGAAGCCGGACCCGGCTATTGGGATCGTCCTGCTTTACGGTCCCGACCGCGGCCTGGTCGCCGAGCGGGCCAAGACCTTCGCCACCAAGACCGGTCTGCCGCTCGACGACCCGTTCTCGGTGGTCAAGCTGGACGGCGCGGAAGTCGACCGCGACGAGGGCCGCCTGCTCGACGAGGCGCGCACCGTGCCGATGTTTTCCGACCGGCGGCTGCTTTGGGTGCGCAATGCCAGCGGCCAGAAGGCGCTGGCCGACGACATCAAGGCGCTGACGGCCGAGCCCGCGCGCGACGCGGTCATTCTCATCGAGGCCGGCGACCTGAAGAAGGGCACCGGCTTGAGAGCCATCGTCGAGGCCGCCGGCAACGCCATTGCCTTGCCCTGCTATGCCGACGAGGCCCGCGACCTCGATACGGTGATTGACGATGAGCTGCGCAAGGCCGGCATGTCGATGACGCTCGACGCCCGCCAGGCGCTGCGCCGCAATCTCGGCGGCGATCGCCTGGCTTCGCGCGGCGAGATCGAGAAGCTGGTGCTTTATGCCCACGGCAAAAAGGAGATCGACCTAGACGACGTCGATGCGATGTCGGGCGACGTCTCCGGCGCCTCTTTCGACGCCGCGGTCGACGCCATGCTGGACGGCAAGGTCGGCGACTTCGACACAGCGTTTACCCGCCACTGCCAGTCCGGCGGCCACCCGTTCCTGGTGCTGTCCTCGGCGATGCGGCAATTGCAGGCGATGCAGGTAATGCGCGGCCAGATGGAGACCGGCGGCCGCAACGCCGCCTCGGTCGTCGCAGGCGCCCGCCCGCCGGTCTTCTTCTCGCGCCGCAAGCTGGTGGAAAAGACCCTCGAGCGCTGGAACGTTGGGGCGCTCGGCCGCGCGCTGAACCGGCTGCAGACGGCGGTGCTGCAAACGCGCAAACGGCCGGATTTGTCGGAAGCGCTGGCAAGGCAGGCGCTGCTCGGCATTGCGGTCGAAAGCGCGAGGCTGGGGCAGAGGTAGCAACGCGATCCTTGCATTTTTTGGCGCGAAAGCGGCCTGCCATTGGTCAGTTCATTATCATCGTGTCCGCCGGCTGGAAGGTTGGCAGCGCCTGTGGAAAGACCAGCACCGCCGCGCCGTAAAGAAGCAGGGCGACACCCGACACCTTCGCTATCCGCTCTCCTGCCGGGAGGGTCTTTTCCGCAAAGATCAGCAGGGTGACCACGGCCATTGCGGCGAGGTTCATCATCCCGAGAGGAAAAAGAGCGAGAAACAAAAGCCAGCAGCAGCCCAGGCAAAAGAGCCCATGCTTTAGGCCCATGCGCACCGCGCCCCACTGACCATCGCGCCATGAGGTCAGGATGAAGCCGACCGGCGTGCGGCATTTGGCCAGGCACAGATCCTTGAGCGGGGAGAGCTGGTAGGCACCCGCCATCATAAGCAGCGCGCCGCCGATGCGCGCGGCCGTCGCCACAGACAATCCCATAGACCCGACAAGCATCTCCGAGCCCGCCGCACCGGCAAAGGCGAGAACGCCCATCACCCCCCAAACCCCCAGGTACCCGGTTACGAACACCCAGGTCGAGACAAAAGCCTCGCCGCGCTCCTGTTTGCCGGCCTGGACTTGGTGAAACGTCAGGATCATCGGCGCGGCCGTTGGAAACATCATCGCAACCATCATGATCATCCAGACGGCAAGAAACAGCGGCGCCTTCATGCGCATGGTGGGTGAGTACATTTCCATGCGCATGTCGGCATCGTTGCCGATCTGCTGCCAGATGAGCAAGGTCCACGCTGCCGCCGCGATAGCGATCAGCAGCGCGAGAATGATGTTTCGCTGCAACGTCGGCGCCATCGACGAGTGAGGTTCGAGCATGCGGGCAAGTGCTATTGCTGGCCGGACCAATTGATCGGAGCGTAGTGTCCGTTTCGGCGGGAATTGTCCCAACTCATGCCATGGTCGCTGAACGTACTGCCTTCCGCCCCCATCGCCAGACCCAGCCAGTCGGGATTGATCGGATGGCCGGTGGCCGCCCACATCTGCCCGTCCTCGCGCATTGTCGGCAGTGGTTCGACCGCCATCTTCATGACTCCCGCAATCTCCGCCGACCGTTTCTTGCCGTCTATCCGATAGCTTATCGGAACCTTCTTGGCTCCGAGGTTGGTGCCGATCATGGGTGCCAGCAATGCCATCGGACCACCTGCGGCGCCGGTGAAGATCGCGCCGAGCGCCTCCGTTTGCCTGTCATCGGCCCGTTCGTCGATATAGGCGGCAGCCGTCCAATTGCCGTCGGCCATCGGGCCTGGCGTGTGGGCAACCATCGCGACGCTGAGGCCATCCAATCGAACGTCGCCGAAGTTGCCCTTATCGATATGGAAGACCAAGCCGACGTCGCAAACGCCTCTCGTCGGCTTCGACGTCAGCTGCGCGTTGGTGGACAGCAGGCAAGGACATACGACATCGCAGCTGCAATTTTCGAAGTAACTTCCAGACAACTGCCAACCGACCGCCATTTGCTCCTCCCGGCTCTGTCAGGCGGGTCAGCAGGATCGCTTTGGCGAGGTGGTGCCGCGCATATCGTAAGAAGCGGCATATAGCCCGACATTGCGACTGCTCGGCACGCCAGGGCATATAGTTTAGCTTTCGCTAATGCAGGTTACGCCGATGCCCGGCACTGTCAAGCCAAGCGCCGCTACTTGGCGCTGCGATCGAAAGCGCGAGATTAGGGCAAAGGTAGGTGATTGGCCAATCTCCCCCCTTGTGGGGGAGATGTCCGGCAGGACAGAGGGGGGCGCTGTCCCGCCGACGTATCAGCACTTGGTTCTCCAGCTCCGCCCAACGCTTCGTCATCCTCGGGCTTGACCCGAGGATCCATGCCATGACCTCTGCCGGAGAGCGCAACGATGCAGAATTCTGTAACCGTTGCAATACCTTAACGTCACGGCATGGATCCTAGGGTCTGCGCGGCGTCGCTTCGCTCCTTGCTCCGCACTAGGATGACGACTGAGATAATTAGCATTCCTTCGCGCCCCCTCTGCCCCGCCGGGCTTCTCCCCCACAAGGCCCTCAAGGGGGAGATTGGCAGCTCCGCCGCTTTCGCCAATCGCCGGCCGCCAACAAAAAGGGCCGGCGCATGGCCAGCCCGTTCTCCGCTATCACCAATATATCAGACGTATCCGACCTTGAAGCAAAACTTCATTTGCCGGCTAAAATCATGCCGCATCAACACCCTACCGTTCATCCTTCAATCGCCGGCAGAGCTCGTCGAGCTGGTCCAGCGTGCGGTAGTTGACCCGCAGCGTGCCGCCTTTGCCCTTGTGCTCGATGCTCACGATCATGCCGATCGTATCGGTCATCAGCTTTTCCAGCGCCAACATGTCGGGATCTTTCTCCGGCGCATTGGCCGCGGATTTCGTCTTGGCCGGCGTCGGTCCGGCGGGCATCTGCGCCAGCGCCTCGGCCTGACGCACCGAAAGCCCTTCCTTGACGATGCGCTTGGCGAGGCCGGCCGGATCCTCGGCGGTGACCAGCGTGCGGGCATGACCGGCCGACAAATCGCCGTCGACCAGCATGTCATGGATGACATTGGGCAGCTTCAGCAGCCGCAGCGTGTTGGCGACATGGCTGCGGCTCTTGCCTATCACCTGGCCGAGATCGGCCTGGGTATAGCCATGCTCGTCGATCAGCTGCTGGTAACCTTGCGCCTCCTCGACCGGGTTGAGGTCGGCGCGCTGCACGTTCTCGATGATCGCCAGCTCCAGCGCCATGCGGTCGTTGACGTCGCGCACGATGAGCGGGATTTCCGTCAGCCCGGCGCGCTGCGCCGCCCGCCAGCGCCGCTCGCCGGCGATGATCTCATAGCGGCCGGGCTGCGACGGCGACGGCCGCGCCACCACCGGCTGCACCACGCCATGTTCGCGAATCGACTGGGCGAGATCGATGAGCTCGGCGTCGCCGAAATGCCGGCGCGGGTTCTTCGGGTTCGGGCTGACGAACTCGATCGGCACCTTGCCATCCGCCGCGACCGCGCTCGGCTTTTCCGGCGCCGCGGGACGGTCGATCTCGCCGATCAGCGCAGCCAGGCCGCGGCCCAGTCTTTTTCTTGATTGGTCTTCGCTCATTATTCTGTCCAGATCGTTTCGGAATCGAATCGGCTATTCGTTGAAGGGATTTGGCCTGTCCGCCTGGCTCAGGCCGCGCGCAGCTTGCGCTCGCGGCGGATCACTTCGGAGGCGAGCTGCAGATAGGCCTGGCTGCCGGAGCATTTGAGATCGTAGAGGATCGCCGGCTTGCCGTAGGAGGGCGCTTCGGAGACGCGAACATTGCGCGGGATGATCGTCTCATAGACCTTGTCGCCCATATGGGTGCGCACGTCCTGCACCACCTGATTGGCGAGGTTGTTGCGGCCGTCATACATGGTGAGCACGATGCCCTGGATGGTGAGATCCGGATTGATCGTGCGCCGCACCTGCTCGACCGTCTCGAGCAACTGGCTGAGACCCTCCAGCGCGAAGAACTCGCATTGCAGCGGCACGAGAACCGAATCGGCCGCCGCCATTGAATTCAAAGTCAAAAGGTTGAGCGACGGCGGACAGTCGATCAGCACATAGCCGAAAGGCGCCGCTCGCTCGGCGGCGGCGCGCAGCGCGTTGCGCAAGCGCAGCACGCGGTCGGGGGCCGAGGCGATCTCCATCTCGATGCCGAGCAAGTCGAGCGTCGAAGGCACGATGGACAAGCCCGGCACCGCGGTCGGCACCGCGGCCGCTTCCAGCTCGAGCTCGCCGGTCAGCACGTCGTAGGACGAGACGGTGCGGTCCTTGCGCTCGATGCCGAGGCCGGTGCTGGCGTTGCCCTGCGGGTCGAGGTCGACGATCAGCACGCGCTCGCCGATCGCGGCCAGCGCCGTCGCCAGGTTGATGGCCGTGGTCGTCTTGCCGACGCCGCCCTTCTGGTTGGCGACGGTGATGATGCGCGGTCCAGTTTTCATGGGTTTATGCCAGTAATTCATTGCGGTTTCGCCGGGCGCAAATCGGATAGTTCGAGGATGACGCCGTGAGGGTCGGTCATGCTTGGATGTTCTACCAGATCGAAGGCCCAGCGGTGAGCGCTTTCTTCCACTTCGGCCCGGTAATCCCGGCCTTTGTGAAAAAGCGCGCGCGCTCCTTTGGTCAACCAGGGCGCGGACAGACCAAGCAGGTCCGGGAGCCCGGCCAGGGCGCGAGCGGTGACAATTTCCGGTTCGGAAACAAAGGCATAGCTGTCATCGATCCGCCGCGCCAGAACGCGCGCCGGCAGGCTGAACTGGCCGGTGACCGATTGCAGGAACGAGGCTTTCTTGCGGTTGCTTTCGACCAGATCGATCGAGGCGCCCGGCCGCTCTGCCAGCAGGAAACCCAGCACCAATCCGGGAAAGCCGCCACCCGAGCCGAGGTCCACCCAGCGCTTGGCTGCAGGCGCGATTCGGGCGAGCTGGGCGCTGTCCATGATGTGACGGCGCCAAACGTCATCCATCGTCGACGGCGCCGCCAGGTTGATGCTGCGATTCCATTTCAGGAAAAGCTGCTCGAAGGCTTGCAGCCGCTCGAATGTTTCACGTGAAACCGGACCCGCCGCTTTCTGCAGGTCTTCCCAGGCGCTCACGCCACGTCCCTTCGCGAAGCGAGCTCGGCATTGCGGACATGCGCGACAATGATGGCGAGCGCGGCCGGTGTCATGCCTTCCATGCGCTGCGCATCGGCGATCGAGCGCGGCTGGCGCGTCTTCATCTTCTGCTTCAGCTCATTGGAGAGGCCGGGAACGTCGGAGAAGTCGATTGCCTCCGGAATAAGCCGCGACTCCTCATGCCTGATCTGCGCGACGTCGGCCTGCTGGCGTTCGAGGTAGACGGAATATTTCGCTTCCGTCTCGAGCCGCTCTCTGGTCTTGGCGTCAAGCCCGGCAAAGCGGGCTTCGATACGTGCCAGCCAGGCCATGTCCACGCCCGGATGGGCGAGCAGTTCATAGGCCGAGCGGCGCACGCCGTCCTTGTTGATCTCCAACCCATGCCGCGCCGCTTCGTTCGGCGTGAAGGTGACGGACTTTGCCAGCGCACGGGCATGGCCGAGCCTCTGCGCAATCTCACCAAACCGCTGGAGGCGCGCCGACGACGCGATCCCGAGCTTTGCCGCCAGCGGTGTAAGCCGCTCGTCGGCATTGTCGGCGCGCAGCGAAAGCCGGAACTCGGCCCGCGACGTGAACATGCGGTAGGGCTCGGCGATGCCGCGGCTGGTAAGGTCGTCGACCATCACGCCGATATAGGCATCAGTGCGGCTGAGCACGACCGGCTCGCTCGCCGAGGCTTTGCGCGCGGCGTTGATGCCGGCAAGCAAGCCTTGCGCGCCGGCCTCTTCGTAACCGGTGGTGCCGTTGATCTGCCCCGCCAGGAACAGACCACTGACGCGCTTCGTCTCCAGCGATGTCTTGAGCTCCCGCGGGTCGACATGGTCGTACTCGATGGCATAACCCGGCTGCAGCATCGTCGCCTTTTCCAGACCGGGGATCGTCTTCAGGATATCGAGCTGCACGTCTTCCGGCAGCGAGGTCGAGATGCCGTTCGGATAGACGGTGTCGTCGTCGAGGCCTTCCGGCTCGAGAAAAATCTGGTGGCCTTCGCGGTCGCCGAACTTGACGATCTTGTCTTCGATCGACGGGCAGTAACGCGGCCCGACACCTTCTATCGAGCCGGAATACATGGCCGAGCGGGTCAGATTGAGGCGAATCAACTCATGCGTCGCCGTCGAGGTGCGGGTGATACCGCAATGGATCTGCGGATTGTCGATCCGGTCTGTCATCAGCGAGAACGGCACCGGATCCTCGTCCGCCGCCTGGCTATCCAGCGACGCCCAGTCGATGGTGCGGCCGTCGAGGCGAGGGGGTGTCCCGGTCTTGAGCCGTCCGAGTTTGAAACCGGCACGAGCCATCGTCGCTGAAAGCCCGTGGCTTGCCTGCTCGTTCATGCGGCCGGCAACGATCTTCTTCTCGCCGATATGGATCAGGCCGCGCAGGAAGGTGCCGGTGGTCAGCACCACGGCGCCGCAAGCGAGGCGCCGATCGCCCGAGACCTGCACGGCCGCAACCCGCCCGCCCTCAATTTCCAAATCGAGAACCTCGCCCTCGACCACGTCGAGATTGGCCTGCTCGCCGATCGCGGCCTGCATGGCGAGGCGGTAGAGCTTGCGGTCGGCCTGTGTGCGCGGGCCGCGCACCGCCGGGCCCTTGCGGCGGTTGAGCAGGCGGAACTGGATGCCGGCGGCATCGGCGACGCGGCCCATCAGCCCGTCCATGGCGTCGATCTCGCGCACGAGATGGCCCTTGCCCAGACCGCCGATGGCCGGGTTGCAGGACATGACGCCGATCGTGTCGAAGCGCAGCGTCACCAGCGCTGTCCTGGCGCCGGCGCGCGCGGCAGCACTTGCCGCTTCGCATCCGGCATGGCCGCCGCCCACCACCACCACATCATAGTGATTGGTCATTATCCAAGAATCCGGTTTCAGAGATCGACCGACACATGTCCCCGCTGCCCCTCGCTGTCAAGGACGAAGGCCGGACTCGTTTCACGTGAAACATCCATCCACCACATCCTGCCCCCTGTTTCACGTGAATCATCTCACGCTCCTCAGCGGCCTCCATGTTTCACGTGAATCACTTACCAATGCAGAACTGCGAGAAGATGACATCGAGCATGTCCTCGACATCGACCGCCCCGACGATCCGTCCGAGCCGGTCGGTCGCCAGCCGCAGCTCCTCGGCGCGCAACTCCTGGCTCTGGCCTGAAAGAGCCGCCGCGAGAAAGTCCTTCGCTTCCTTCAGCAGCTCTACATGCCTCTGCCTGGACGGCAGGACTTCGCCGACATCTCCGATCGCCATTTCCGCACGGCGGCCTATCTCATCCAGCAGCCCGGAAAGTCCGATGCCTTCCCTGGACGAAATGACCCAATCATAGGCACCCTCGTCATAGGCACGCTTCAGGTCGACCTTCGTTCCGATCTTCAGCAACGGAACGCTTGTGGGAACCTCGCCCACAGGCTGCGGATCGATCATGTCTTCCAACAGCAAAACAAGGTCCGCTCCGCCGGCCTTGGCGCGTGCCCTTTCGATACCGATCGTCTCCACCTTGCCGGCTCGCTCGCGCAGGCCGGCCGTATCGACAATGCGCACTCGCATCCCGTTGAGGTCCAATACCACTTCCAGCAGATCCCGTGTCGTGCCCGGCTCGTCAGTGACGATTGCCGCCTCGCGCCGAGCCAGCGCGTTGAACAAGCTGGATTTGCCGGCGTTCGGCGCGCCGAGGATAACGACCTCAAAACCGTCGCGGATGATCTCGGCGGCCTTGAACCCCTGGATGTGGCGTTCGATCTCGCGGATCATCGCCGCCACATCGGACCAAACTGCCTCCGAAACGGACCCCGGCACATCCTCTTCATCGGCAAAGTCGATCTCTGCTTCGATCATCGCCCGCGCATGGATCAACCGGCGGCGCCAACTCGAATAAAGCTCGCTCTGCGCCCCCTCGGCATTGCGCATGGCAAAACGCCGCTGCGCTTCCGTCTCGGCATTGACGAGATCGGCCAGCGCTTCGGTCTCGGTGAGGTCAAGCTTGCCATTGAGGAAAGCGCGTCGGGTGAATTCGCCGGGCTCCGCATGCCTGACGCCCTCGATGCCGGTGATCGTTTCAAGCATTTTCGCGGCAACGGCGCGGCTGCCGTGGACATGGAACTCGGCAACGTCTTCGCCGGTAAAGCTGCCAGGCCCGGGGAAGAACAGGACAAGGCCGTGATCGATGACCGAACCGTCGGGCGCCATCAGCTTTCGCAACGTGGTAAACCGATCCTTAACGCGGCCGCCAGCGATCGTTTCGATTACGAATCGAGTCTTCGGGCCGGAAATGCGGATCACGGCAATACCGGCGGGCAGGCGGCCGCTCGACAGCGCCACGATCGAATCCTTCGAAGCCATTTGGGAAACCATTTGCCGGACCTGCCGAACCGCCCTAGGTATTTTGTTTCGACACAATTCCAGCTGGAAAATCGTTCCGCACTTTTCCCGGAATTGCTTTGCTCATCAACGAATATGCCGAGCCGCCCATCGTGACCTTGCCCGCGCGAAACCTGCTTGCCGAAGAGGCCAGCCCCTATTTGCAACAGCACAGCGACAATCCCGTGCATTGGCGGGCCTGGTCGCCGGCGGCCCTTGCCGAAGCGAAGGAGCTGAAACGGCCGATCCTTCTCTCCATCGGCTACGCCGCCTGCCACTGGTGCCATGTCATGGCGCACGAGAGCTTCGAGAGCGAGACCGTCGCCGCCGTCATGAACCGGCTCTTCGTCAATATCAAGGTCGATCGCGAGGAGCGGCCGGACATCGACCAGATCCATATGGCCGCGCTCCATGCCATGGGCGAGCACGGCGGCTGGCCGCTGACCATGTTCCTCACCCCCGACGGCAAGCCTTTCTGGGGCGGCACCTATTTTCCGCGCGAGGCGCGCTATGGCCGGCCGGGCTTTGTCCAGGTGCTGGAAGCGGTCGACAAGGCCTGGCGGGAAAAACAGCAAAGCCTCGCCGAAAGCGCCGACGGGCTGACCACCCATGTCGAGCAGCGGCTGGCAGGCGCAAAAGGCAAGGCCGTGCTCGACCGCGACGCGCTTGCCGATCTCAGCAACCGCATCGACGGCATGATCGACCGCGATCTCGGCGGTTTGCGCGGGGCGCCGAAATTCCCCAACGCGTCGTTCATGCACAGCCTGTGGCTGTCCTGGCTGCGCGACGGCCACACCTCGCATCGCGATGCGGTGCTCATCAGCCTGGAAAAAATGCTTGCCGGTGGCATCTACGATCATCTTGGCGGAGGCCTCAGCCGTTATTCGACCGACGCCGAATGGCTGGTGCCGCATTTCGAAAAGATGCTTTACGACAACGCCCAGCTCATCCGCATGTGCAACTGGGCCTACGCGGCGACGGGCAACGATTTGTTCCGGATACGAATCGAGGAAACCGTTGCCTGGCTGTTGCGCGAGATGCGGGTCGAAGGTGGCGCCTTCGCCGCCAGCCTCGATGCCGACAGCGAGGGCGAGGAGGGGCTCTTTTACACCTGGAGCAGGCAAGAGGTCGAAGAGGCGCTTGGCAGCGACGCGGCTGTGTTCTTCCGGTATTTCGAGCTGGCCGCTCCGCATGGCTGGGAAGGCAAGCCGATCATTCGCCAGAGCGAAGCGCAGCAAAGACAAGGCATCGCCGGATACGGCCAACTCGTGCCGCTCAAGGCGAAACTTCTGTCGGCCCGCGACAAGCGCGTCAGGCCCGGCCGTGACGGCAAAGCCCTCACCGATTGGAACGGGTTGATGATCGCCGCCCTTGCGGAAGCCGGTCGCGCCTTCGCAAGGCCCGAATGGGTCGGAGCCGCGGCAAAGGCTTTTGCACATATCGTCACCGCCGGCGAAGAAGGACGCCTGCCGCATTCGATGCTCGGCGCGAAAAAGCTTTTTCCCGCCTTGTCGAGCGATTACGCGGCTATGACCAATGCGGCGATCGCGCTGTTCGAGGCGACAGGCGATCCGGCTTATTCGGACCACGCCCAACAGTTCATCGGTGAGCTCGACCGCTGGCATCAAGACAGCGAGGAGACCGGCTACTATCTGACGGCATCGGACAGCGGCGATGTCCCGATCCGCATTCGCGGCGACGTCGACGAGGCGATCCCGTCGGCCACGAGCCAGATCGTCGAGGCGCTGGTGCGGCTCACTTCGCTCACCGGCGATCCCGATCTCTGGGAAAAGGCCTGGGCGACAGCCGAGCACGCCATGGGCCGCGCCGCGCAACAGGCCTATGGCCAGGCCGGCATCGTCAACGCCTGCGCGCTGGCGCTCGAGCCGCTGAAGCTCGTCATTATAGACAATCCGGAGTCTTCAAGCCTCATTCCGGTGGTGAATCGAAATCCCGACCCGCGCCGGGTCGACATTTTCGTGCCGATCGGTACGCAAGCGAATCGACCGCTGTTGCCGGGCGGTGTGCTGCCGCCGACCGACAGACCGGGCGCCTGGCTCTGCAGCGGGCAGGTGTGCTTGCCGGCGGTTACGGAGCCGAAGGAGTTGGAGAAGCTGCTGCGGCGAAGGTAAGACTCCCACCCTCCCCCTTGTGGGGAGGGTCGAAGGCTGCGGCGCACCTTCTCCTTCTCCCCTTGTGGGCTAGCGTGCGCACACATTTGCTTCGTGGTGTGGTCAAGTGTGAAGAAGCGAAGTCGGAGAATGG
>NZ_JAVIJB010000033.1:0-73359 GCF_033977165.1 Mesorhizobium captivum | reverse complement strand
CCTGGTCGTCCTTTCGGACAGGCCGTGGCATGGCCCGGTCCCTTCCCACCGGTGAACCATCAACCTGTACCAACACACAGGATCCTATGGTCTGCGCCCCGTCGCTTCGCTCCTTGCTTCGCCATAGGATGACGAAGTGACGAGCGTTCCGGCCAATCGCGAACCGTTCATGGTGCTTTGTCCCAAACGAAGCAAATCGCTGACTTTGGAGATTGGCCGAAGCGCGCGTCCGTCCGCGCACGCGACCGGTCAAACCGAGACGCCAGAGACCTACGTTGATTTATGCCGCCGATTCACCTGTGCAGGCCGTCCCGAAATCGACAGCCGCGTTTCCTGCCTGGTGCGTTCGGCAACCACTTTGCCCCTGGCGATGACGCAGAGGCGCTCGGGGCGCAGGCGCACGGCCTCGATCGGGTTGCCGGCGTCGAGCACGACGAGGCTCGCCCGCTTGCCGAGGGCGAGGCCGAGATGGTCGAGGCCCATGATGGCGGCGTTGACGTTGGTGACCATGTCGAAGCAGCGCGCCATGTCGGCCGGGCTCGACATCTGCGCCACATGCAGGCCCATGAAGGCAACGTCGAGCATGTCGGCGGTGCCCAGCGAATACCAGGGGTCGAGCACGCAATCCTGGCCCCAGCCGACGCGGATGCCGAGCGCCAGCATCTCCTTCACCCGGGTGAGCCCCCGCCGCTTCGGGAAGGTGTCGTGACGGCCCTGCAGCATGATGTTGATCAGCGGATTGGGGATGGCCGAGACACCGGCTTCGGCAATCAGCGGCAAGAGCTTCGAGACATAGTAATTATCCATGGAATGCATCGAGGTGAGATGCGAACCGGCCACCCTGCCCTGCAGACCGAGGCGCTGCGTTTCATAGGCAAGCTGCTCGATGTGGCGCGACAGCGGGTCGTCGGTCTCGTCGCAATGCATATCGACCATCAGGCCGCGCTTGGCGGCGATCTCGCAAAGCTCCGTCACCGAGCGCGTGCCGTCGGCCATGGTGCGCTCGAAATGCGGGATGCCGCCGACGATATCGACGCCCATATCGAGCGCGCGGATGGTGTTTTTCAGCGCCGTCGGCGAACGGTAAAGCCCCTCCTGCGGAAAAGCGACCAGCTGCAGGTCGATATAGGGCGCGACTGTTTTCTTGACGTCGAGCAGCGCCTCGACGGCGAGCAACCGATCGTCGCAGACATCGACATGGCTACGGATGGCAAGCAGGCCCATCGACACTGCCCAGTCGCAATAGGCGAGCGCGCGATCGCGCACGGCCTCATGCGTCAACAGCGGCTTCAGCTCGCCCCAGAGCGCGATGCCTTCGAGCAAAGTGCCGGAGGCGTTGATGCGCGGAATGCCGTAGGAGAGCGTGGCGTCCATATGAAAATGCGGGTCGACGAAGGGCGGCGAGACGAGATTGCCGCGCGCGTCGATCTCGCCCCGCGCCTCGCCCTGCAGCCGGGGTCCGATCGCGGCGATGGTCTCGCCGACGATGCCGATGTCGGCAACCTTACCATCCGGCAGCGTGCCGCCGCGCACAATGAGGTCGAAATCCATCTGTCGTCACCCCCTTGAAGAATCAGCACCTTATGGTGGCTGAAAAGACACCCCGCTGCAGCGGTTTCTTTCCCCGGCCGCGAAGGTTCCATCCGGCGGCAACTCGCTCTATAAGCCGCCTCTCGCCCTCATGGCGAATCCGAAAATCATAGGCAGGGGATCGGCCGTTTGTTTCGCTTCTTCCGCTCGACGGAAAACCAGCGCCTCGTCGCGAGGCTGGTGAGGGAATCCTTCCGGGAGCATAAATTCGGCTACGGCGGCGCCATTGTGTCGATGCTGGTGGTGGCCGCCATGACGGGCGCCAGCGCATGGATCCTGCGCGAGATCACCAACGAATTCGTGATCTACAAGCGGATCGACCGGGTCAACCTGATTGCGGCGGCGGTCGCGGTGATCTTCCTGCTCAAGGGCGTCGCCAATTTCGTCCAGGCCTATTTCATGAGCCGGGTGGGCAACGCCATCATCGCCGACCGGCAGCGCAAGATCTATGACCGCATCCTGTCGCAAGGCATCGAGTTTTATCATTCGACCTCGTCGTCCGACCTGATCACGCGCATGACCAACAACGCCCAGGCAGCGCGCAGCGTGCTCGACCTCGTCGTGACATCTTACGTGCGCGATCTGGTGACCTTGATTGTCCTGGTCGCGGTCATGGTCTGGCAACAACCGGCGCTGTCGCTGATCTGCTTCGTCGTCGGTCCGGTGGCCATCTACGGCGTCAACCGTATCCTGAAGCGCGTCCGCAAGATCGCCAAGATGGAATTCCGCTCGCTCGGCCAGATCGTGCATGTGATGCAGGAAACGGCGACCGGCGTGCGCGTGGTCAAATCCTTCAATCTCGAAGGCGCGATGCGCAAGCGCATGTACAAGGCCGTGTCGGACGTCGAGAACCGCGCCAACAACATCGCGACGCTGGAAGCAGCCACCAGTCCGGTGATGGAGACACTGGCCGGGCTCGCGATCGCCGGCGCCATCTTCGTCAGCGGGTTCCTGGTGCTGCAGGGCGGCCAGATGCCGGGCAACATCATGGCCTTCATCGCAGCACTTCTGCTGGCCTATGAGCCGGCAAAGCGCCTGGCGCGCGTGCGCATTTCGCTGGAGACCGGCATCGTCGGCGTGCGCATGATGTTCCAGCTCGCCGACAGGCCGCTGACGCTCGCCGAAAAGCCCGACGCCAAGCCGCTGCAGCCGGGGCCTGGCGAAATCCGGTTCGACCATGTCAGCTTCGCCTATCCGGAGAGCCCGCCGGTGTTAGACGGCTTCGACCTGACGCTCGCGGCCGGCAAGATGACGGCGCTGGTCGGGCCTTCGGGCAGCGGCAAGTCGACGATCCTCAACCTGATCATGCGCATGTACGACCCGCTGAGCGGCAAGGTGGAGTTCGACGGCCAGGACATCTCCTTTGCAACGATCGCCTCGGTTCGCGAAAAGATCGCCTATGTCAGCCAGGACACGTTCCTGTTTGCCGGCACCATCATGCACAACATCCGCCTCGGCCGTGAGGGCGCGACCGACGAGGAGGTGATCGCCGCCGCCAGGGCGGCCAACGCGCATGAGTTCATCAGCGCCATGGCCAAGGGCTACGACACGGAAGTGGGCGAGAACGGCTCGCTGCTCTCCGGCGGCCAGCGCCAGCGCATCTCGATCGCGCGCGCCATGCTGCGCAATGCCGAGATCCTCCTGCTCGACGAGGCGACCAGCGCGCTCGACGCCGAATCCGAAGCGCTGTTCCGCGACGCGCTGCGGCAGCTCACGGTCGGGCGCACGACCATTGTCATCGCGCATCGGCTGTCGACCGTGCACCAGGCCGACACGATCGTGGTGCTGGAGAACGGCAAGGTGCGGGAAAGCGGCCCGCACAAGACCCTGCTCAAGCAGGGCGGGCTCTACCAAAAGCTTTATGAATATCAGCTGATGCCGTAAGGCGGCACTCTCCTTCTCCCCTTGCGGGAGAAGGTGGATCGGCGCGCAGCGCCGAGACGGATGAGGGGTGTTGGAAGAAATGAGACGTTGAAGAATAGGATGCTTCAAGCGCCGATTTCTTCATCGTAGCGATCCTTCCAACACCCCTCATCCGTCGCCTTCGGCGACACCTTCTCCCACAAGGGGAGAAGGAGAAGTGCTCCTACTCCGGCACTTTCCTCACCGCGCCCTTGTCGGCGCTGGTGGCGAAGGCGGCATAGGCGCGCAGCGCGGTCGTCACCTTGCGCTTGCGCTTTTCCGCCGGCTTCCAGGCATCCGCGCCTTTCGCCGCCATCGCCTTGCGGCGGGCGTCGAGCTCGGTCTCGCTGACGGCCAGATGGATCTTGCGGTTCGGAATGTCGATCTCGATGGTGTCGCCTTCCTGCACCAGGCCGATCAGCCCGCCTTCGGCGGCCTCCGGCGAGACATGGCCGATCGACAGGCCCGACGTGCCGCCGGAAAAGCGGCCGTCGGTGATCAGCGCGCAGGCTTTGCCGAGACCCTTCGACTTCAGATAGCTGGTCGGGTAGAGCAT
The DNA here is from genome assembly GCF_033977165.1 of Mesorhizobium captivum. Lineage (NCBI taxonomy): Bacteria > Pseudomonadati > Pseudomonadota > Alphaproteobacteria > Hyphomicrobiales > Phyllobacteriaceae > Mesorhizobium > Mesorhizobium captivum. The sequence continues at coordinate 69,311 of NZ_JAVIJB010000033.1, read as the reverse complement.
TTCCTGCATGCCTGGCCCGCCGCGCGGTCCTTCATAGCGGATGACGACGATGTCGCCCGCCTTGATCTCGTTGCCGAGGATCGCCTTGACGCTTGCGTCCTGGCTTTCGAACACCCGCGCCGGGCCGGTGAACTTCAGGATCGACTCGTCGACGCCAGCGGTCTTCACGATGCAGCCGTCGAGCGCCAGATTGCCTTTCAGCACGGCAAGGCCGCCGTCCTTCGAGAACGGCGTCCTTGCCGAACGGATGACGCCCGTCTCGCGGTTCGTGTCGAGCTCGTCCCAGCGGCGATCCTGGCTGAAGGCGACCTGCGTCGGCACGCCGCCGGGCGCGGCACGGAAGAACTCGCGCACATTCTCGGCTGAGGTACGGGCGATGTCCCAATGGTCGAGCGCCTCGCCGAGGGTTGCGGTGTGCACCGTCGGCAAATCGCGGTTGATCAGCCCGGCCTGGTCGAGCTGGCCGAGGATGGCCATGATGCCGCCGGCGCGGTGGACATCCTCCATATGCACGTCGGACTTGGCCGGCGCCACCTTGCAGAGCACCGGCACTTTGCGCGACAGCCGGTCGATGTCCTCCATGGTGAAGTCGACCTCGCCCTCGTGCGCGGCGGCGAGGATGTGCAGCACCGTGTTGGTCGAACCGCCCATGGCGATGTCGAGCGCCATCGCATTTTCGAAGGCACCCTTGGTAGCGATGCTGCGCGGCAGCGGGCTGTCGTCATCCTGCTCGTAGTAGCGCTGGGCAAGATCGACGATCAGATGGCCGGCCTCGACGAACAGGCGCTTGCGGTCGGCATGGGTGGCTAAAGTTGAGCCGTTGCCGGGCAGCGAAAGACCGAGCGCCTCGGTCAGGCAGTTCATCGAATTGGCGGTGAACATGCCCGAGCACGAGCCGCAGGTCGGGCAGGCCGAGCGCTCGATGACCTTGACGTCCTCGTCGGAGATCTTGTCGTCGGCGGCGGCGACCATGGCGTCGACCAGGTCGAGCGCCTGCGCCTTGCCGGCCAGTACCACCTTGCCGGCCTCCATCGGCCCGCCGGAGACGAACACGGTCGGGATATTGAGGCGCAGCGAGGCCATCAGCATGCCGGGCGTGATCTTGTCGCAGTTGGAAATGCAGACCATGGCGTCGGCGCAATGCGCGTTGACCATGTATTCGACGGAGTCGGCGATCAGCTCGCGCGACGGCAACGAATACAGCATGCCGTCGTGGCCCATGGCGATGCCGTCGTCGACGGCGATGGTGTTGAACTCCTTGGCGACGCCGCCGGCCTTCTCGATCTCGCGTGCGACGAGCTGGCCGAGGTCCTTCAGATGGACATGGCCCGGCACGAACTGGGTGAAGGAATTGACCACCGCGATGATCGGCTTACCGAAATCCGAATCCTTCATGCCGGTGGCGCGCCACAGGCCGCGGGCGCCTGCCATGTTGCGGCCATGGGTGGTGGTGCGAGAGCGATAGGCAGGCATCGAATTGTCCTTGCTGGCTGGCCGCGCTGAGCGCGGCGCGATGGCGCTGAATTTCAGTCGGCAGCGGTTATAGCGGCCAAGGTCCGGCCTTGCCACAGTTTTGCACTGCGCCAAGGACCGGCGCCAATTGACGCGCCACGCCCAGTCGTATATAGCCAACTGGGTATATATCCTTTTGGCTATTAACATGCATGAGCTTGATGCCACTTTTGCGGCGCTTTCCGACCCGACGCGGCGCGCCATCCTTGCTCGCCTTAGCGAAGGAGAGGCTTCGGTGATGGAACTTGCCGAGCCCTTCGCGATGAGCCAACCGTCCATTTCGAAGCATCTCAAGGTGCTGGAGAAGGCGGGGCTGATTTCGCGCGGTCGCGATGCGCAGCGCCGGCCCTGCCGGCTGGAAGTCAAACCTCTGACCGAGGCCACGGAATGGCTCGAGCGCTACCGGAAGATTTGGGAGGACAACTTCCAGCGGCTCGATGCGCTGCTCGGCGCACTCAAGGCGGAGAAGCGTTCGAACGAATCGGAACAATAGACCTCGGGACCCGTTGGCCCGGCGGTCCAGCGGAACAAAAAAACTGTCGCCGTTGTCGGATCGGCACCCGGCCAACCGTCCTTGGATCATCAACGGCAGGCAAAAAAGGACAGCTGATGAGTACCACGAGATTGCCCGGCCCGACCGTCGCGACGCTGACTGTCACCACCCCTAGCGACCGTGAGGTCAGTATCACCCGTATCTTCGATGCCCCACGCCCGATGGTGTTCGACTGCTGGACCGTTCCCGAACTTTTGAAAGGATGGCTGCATGGCCCGGACGGCTGGCGGCTGGAGACCTGCGAGATCGACCTCAGGGTGGGCGGCGCGGCGCGCTATGTCTGGCGCCACCGCGACGGCCAGGCCATGGGCATGAGCGCCACCTATCGCGAGATCGACCGTCCGAACCTGATCGTCGCGACCGAGCTGTTCGACGAGGACTGGACCGGCGGCGAGGCTCTGGGGACCGTGACTTTCACTGAAACCAGCGGCAAGACACTGCTGACGCAGACGATCCTCTACGCATCGCAGGCCGCGCGCGAAGCAGCCCTCGCCACCGGCATGATCTCCGGCATGGCCGACAGCTATGCCCAGCTCGATGCTTATCTGGTTTCCCTCCAGAACGCCGCCAAGGGCGCCGCCTGACGTTTCATACGAAAAGCACAAAGGAGAAGACGATGCAGAAGATCACTACCTTCCTGTGGTTCGACGGCCAGGCCGAGGAGGCCATGAACCACTACGTCTCCATCTTCAAGAATTCGAAGGTGCTGAGCGTGACGCGCTGGCCCAAGGGCCATCCCCAGGAAGGTCAGGTGCTGGTCGCCTCGTTCGAGCTCGACGGCGTGACCTTCCAGGCCCTCAACGGCGGGCCGCAATTCAAGTTCACCGAAGCGATCTCACTGTCGATCGACTGCAAGACGCAGGAAGAGGTGGATCATTTCTGGACCAGGCTCACCGAAGGCGGCGGCGAACCAGGACGCTGCAGCTGGCTGAAGGACAAGTTCGGTGTTTCCTGGCAGGTCGTGCCGGAACAGCTGCCGCGCCTGCTTCAGGACCCGGACAGGGAGAAGGCCGGCCGCGCGATGCAGGCGATGATGCAGATGGGCAAGATCGACATCGCCAAGATCGAAGAGGCGGCGAAGGGGTGAGAATTAGTGAATGGTGAATGGTGAATGGTGAATGGTGAATGGTGAATGGTGAGGATTAGCAGCCGCTCTTTCCCGACTACTACTCATTATTTACTATTCACTATTCACTATTCACCATTCACCATTCACCAGAAATCACGCAGCCTTGTCGCGCACCTGGTAATCCTTGACCGCGGTGAAACGGATCGCCTTCCAGCGCTCGGCCTCGTAGTTGAGCGAGAAGGCGTGCTGGGCGAGGAAGACCGGATCGTTGTCGAGGTCACGCGCGATGTCGCCGCGATGGCCTTCGATGAAGCGCTGCACCTCCGCCCTGTCGTCGGCCGAGATCCAGCGACAGACCGAGAAGCGCGACATCTCGAAATCGACGGGCAGCGTGTATTCGATGTTGAGCCGCTCTTTCAGCACATCGAGCTGCAGTGCGCCGACGACGCCGACAATGGCGGGTGAGCCGTCCTCCGGCGAGAAAAGCTGCACGACGCCTTCCTCGGCCATCTGGTGCAGCGCTTCCTTCAGCTTCTTGGCCTTCATGGCGTCGCCGAGGCGGACGCGGCGCAGGATTTCCGGCGCGAAGTTCGGAACACCGCGGAACAGGATCTCCTCGCCCTCGGTCAGCGTGTCGCCGATGCGCAGCGTGCCGTGGTTGGGAATGCCTACGACGTCGCCGGCAAAGGCCTCGTCGGCGGTGACGCGGGTGCGGGCGAAGAAGAACTGCGGCGCCGACAGGCTCATCGGCTTGCCGGTGCGCACCAGCTTGGCCTTCATGCCGCGCTCGAGCTTGCCCGAGCAGACGCGGACGAAGGCGATGCGGTCGCGGTGGTTGGGGTCCATGTTGGCCTGGATCTTGAAGACGAAGGAGGTCATCTTCTCCTCGGTCGCCTCGACCGTTCGTTCATCGGCTTCCTGGGCGCGCGGCGGCGGCCCGTAAGCGCCCAGCGCCTCGATCAGATCGCGCACGCCGTAATTGCGCAGTGCCGAGCCGAAATAGACCGGGGTCAGATGGCCTTCGCGGAAGGCTTCCACGTCGAGCGGGCGGCAAGCTTCGCGCGCGAGCTCCAGCTCCTCGATGAAGTCGTTGCGCTCGTTTTCCGGCAAAAGCCCGGCGACGCGGTTGGAATCCGGACCGTGGACCGGCGTGCGCTCCTTCTCGTCGTCGCTCCTGCGCACGGCGTTCTGCGCCAGGTGGTAGGTGCCGGAAAACGTCCTGCCCCGGCCGATCGGCCAGGTGACGGGTGCCGTGTCCAGCGCCAGCTTCTGCTCGATCTCATCGAGGATCTCGAACGGATCGCGGCTTTCGCGGTCCATCTTGTTGACGAAGGTGATGATCGGGATGTCGCGCAGCCGGCAGACCTCGAACAGCTTCAGCGTGCGCGGCTCGATGCCCTTGGCGGCGTCGATGACCATGACGGCCGAGTCGACTGCCGACAGCGTGCGGTAGGTGTCGTCGGCGAAATCCTCGTGGCCGGGCGTGTCGAGCAGGTTGAAGACGTTGTCGTCATATTCGAAGGTCATCACCGAGGTGACGACCGAGATGCCCCGCTCGCGCTCGATCTTCATCCAGTCGGATCGGGTCTGGATACGGTCCTTCTTGGCCTTGACCTCGCCGGCAAGCTGGATGGCGCCGCCGAACAAAAGCAGCTTTTCGGTGAGCGTGGTCTTGCCGGCGTCGGGGTGGGCGATGATCGCGAAAGTGCGGCGGCGCGATACCGCCTGTTCGATGTCTTCTGCCAAGTCGTGGAATCCTGTCTGTGGCGCGGGCTTCTAGCAGCGCTTGTCCGGCCTGTCGACGGTTTTGGGCAGATCGGCTCGACCGAGCAACCCAGCCGGCGGGCCCTGGCACAGAAGAATCCAGCCTCTTTCAGATCCGCTCGCCATGGCCTTCCTTGCGGCCCAATCTGGCGACCGCGCGTATCTCCGCGCGCCCGATGCCGATGTCTCGCAGCAGATAGTCCGGTAATTCATCCAACCGGGCCCGGTCCCTGCGAATGCGGACGATGCGCGCAAGGGGACTTATGCCGGAACGGCAGATTTCGATGGCCGTAGCGAAAAAGCGCCCGAGCGCCGACCGATTGGCGACGAACTCCTGGCCTAAGATAGTCATGGTCATATCTCCGTTGGTTTGAACGATGAAATTGGGAGAGCCGTTGAATGGCCCTCCCAAAAAGGCTTGTCGAAGAAGAGGTCAGGACCGATCGCGATCGCGCTCGCATGTTGTGGAGCTTCGCGGTCGCCCCTTTCACGCGGCGGCGTAGGCCGTCGTCGGATCGAACAGGCGCTTGACCTCAGTGACCTTCGTCGCCGGGAAGCCGCTCATCTTGGCATGGCGCTGGATGATCGCCTCGTCCTTGGCGAGGTAGACGCAGAAGGTCTTGTCGTCCGCCACGAAGGATTCCACCCACTGAATGTCCGGGCCGAGCTCGGCCAGAACGGCGTTCGAGGCCTTGGAGGCGTCGCGAAGCTGCTCGCGCTCGAAGGTGCCGACCTTGGGGATTTCCCGTTCGATGATGTATTTCTGCATGTCGCAATCTCCTTGATCAGAGGTTCAAATGCCTCCGGACACTCGACCAGGTCGGTGCCGGTGACATTCCTGGGGCCGCTGAGCTAAACTGCAGCTTGGCCCGCCAGGCAGATGGAGAATTACGCAAGAGGCGGCCGACAGTCCTTACGCCGCCCTTATCTTCTTCTGATCCTTTGCCTATTGCCGTTTCGGGGATTGCTGCCGATGGGAATTTATCGCTTCGGCGATTTCGAGCTTAACGAGGACTCCCGCGCCCTTCGTCTCGCCGGACGCGAGGTCGAGGCGCAGCCCCTGGTCTTCGATTTCCTCGCCATTCTGCTGCGGCATCAGGACCGGGCCATGAGCAAGGACGAATTGCTTGAGACGCTGTGGCCGGGCGTGACGGTGACCGAAGCCTCCTTGCAGCGCGTAGCGAGCCTTGCCCGCGGCGTTCTTCGCCAGGGCGGCATGGAGACGACGCTGCGCAACCTGCCCCGCTTCGGCTACCGGATCTGCCTCGACCAGCTGGCCGCTTTGGACAACCGGCCGGCCGATGCGAGCGGCAAGCCTTCGAGCCCCGGCTCGTCAATCCTGTCGGCACGCTCGGCCGTTGCAGGCAGAAAATGGCACGAGGCCGCGGCTTCTTTCGCAAAAGCGGATGCCGCCGACGAGCTGCTGACGGCCGATTTCGAAGAATGGGCGTTGGCGCTGGAATGCATGGGGCGGCCGGCCGAAGCCATCCCGCTTCTGGCGCGCGCGGTGACAGCTTACGGCGTGGCCGGCGAGCGCTTGCGTGCGGCATCCCCGGCAATCACGCTCGCCAGGATCCATCTCGAGAGGGGCGAGCTTGCCGTCGCCAAGGGCTGGCACAAGCGCGCCGCGCAGCTGATCGACAACGCCGCCGACAGCAGGGAGCACGGCCTGTGGTGCTGGATGGGGGCGCGCATCATGGGCGCGGAAGCCGAGCCGGAGCAGGCGCTTGCGCTCGCCGAACAGGCTTTTGCCGTCGGCAAAAGTCTTGAGGATCCGGTCGTGGAGTCGCTCGGTCTGATCTATCGCGGCTTCTTCAAGCTCTGCCTCGGCGAAACCAAAGCCGGGCAGGAAGACCAGGATTTTGCCGCCGCACTCGGTCTTTCCAGCGACGTGGACCCGGTCGTCGGTGGAATCCTCTACTGCAACATTCTCTGGGCCTGCCGGAATTTCGGCGACTGGGCGAGGGCCAACCAGTGGACCCTCGGCTACGAAGACTGGTGCAGGGGACATGGGCTGGAAGACCTGTCGGGCTCGTGCCGCCTGCATCGCGCCGAGGTGCTCGGTGTACTCGGCACGCTGAAGGAAGCGGAGGCCCTGGTGCGCGCGGCACTCGACCAGCTCGCGCTCGACGCGCCCTGGGCGACGGGCGATGCCTTACGTGTGCTCGGCGACATTCATCTCGCGGCCGGAGAATTCACGGAAGCGGAAACGGCCTACCGCGCTTCGCATGCAGCGGGCTGGGATCCGCAGCCCGGCCTAGCGCTGCTGCAACTCGAGCAGGGCCAAGCGGAGGCCGCTTTCAGCGCCCTTGAGCGCTCCCTAGTGGGGAACGGCTGGCCGACCCTGCAGCGGCGAGGCATGGTCCTTGCCACTCTCGCCAAGGTGGCGGCGCGCACCAATCGGCCTGAGCGCGCGAAAGAGGTGATCGCCGAATTGGAGACCCGGCCACAGCGTTGGCCAACGGCCTCCATACCGGCGCTGACCGCTGAGGCCAAGGCAGAGCTTTTCATACAGGAGGAACGCCTCACCGAAGCTGCTCGGGAACTGCAGATCGCATGCTCGCGCTGGAATGAGATCGGCTCGCCCATCAACGTCGCCGACGCCAGGCTTTCGCTCGCGGCGCTGCTCATCCAGTTGGGCGATCGCACCGGCGCGGAGCTGGAGCTCGGCACCGTGCTTGCTGTCGCAAGGAAAGTCGACTCACCGCGTCTCATGCGGCGATATGAAGAGCTGACCGGACTGCTCCCCGGCGCGAAGAGAGGAGCGCTTGGCTAGCCACGCAAAGCCCTGTCAAACCTGCCTTGCGACCTGCCTGGTGCCTCCCGCGACCTGCTGTGCGGACTACGCCGGTTGCCGTCTCGTTATCAGGGCCGTGTCTCCGGGGGAAGCCGGCTTACATTCCGGATCATGCTTCGGCCTGGGCCGGCTCAGCCATGCGGTTCGACTGAACGATTTCAGGAAGCCAGCCGGCAATGGCGCTGCCTATCGCGTCAGCATGGTCTTCCTGCAGATAATGCGCGCCGGGCCCCAGATTGATGAACCGGCAGTTCTTCAGCTCTGCCGCGAATTGCCGTGCCGCCTGCGGCGAAATCAGCGCGCCGGGATCGCCCGCGAAAAGCAGTTTCGGATAGGAGGAAAGCCGCAGCGCCCGATGGTCGTGCTCGCTGATGGCGGCGACATCCGCCGGCTGGCCCTCGATCGGCAATTCCCTTGGCAGGCGCAGCACCGGCTTGCGCGACTGGGGTGTAGCGAATGGCTCCCGATAAGCGGCCATCTCCTCATCGCTCATTGTGCGCAGCACCGAGGCTGGCAGCACTTTCTCGACGAAGACGTTGTCCTCTAGGACCAGCTTTTCGCCAACGCCGGGCGTGCGCAGCGCCTTGAACAGTTCGCGCGCCTGCTGGCGCTGATGGAAATCCTCCCAGTGCTCGAAAGGCCGGATGAATTCCATGAAGGCAATGCCCAGAATGTGTTGCGGCCGCCTTGCCGCGAGATGGAACGCAAGGGCGGTGCCCCAGTCCTGGGCGACAATCACCAGGTCTTTGATGTCGAGTGCCTCGAGGAAGGCATCGAGGTAGCGAACGTGATCGAAGAAGCGATAGTCGATATCGGGCTTGCCCGACTGGCCGTAGCCGATCAGGTCCGGCGCGATGCAACAGTCGACCGGCGCGACATGCGGAATGATGTTGCGCCAGATGTAGGAGGAGGTCGGGTTGCCGTGGAGGAACAGCACCGTCGGGCCGGATGTGCCGGCCTCCAGATAGGACATGGTGGAATCGAGCACGGCGACCTCTGAACGCCGCAGCGCGGCAGCGCCGGTCTGTTGTCCGTCGGTTTTCGAACTCATCGCGCTGTCTCCTTCCCAAACACGGTGCCGAAGATGATTTTCTTGAACCGCTCGAGCGGCTCCGGATTGCGCTCGACCTTCATGCGCAGCATGGCGCCCTGCCAGGACGACAGCAGGAAATCGGCGAGGTCCTCGGCATCGAATGCGTTGGTGATCTCGCCCGCCGCCTGGCCTTCGGCAATGCAAGCCGCGAATGGCTGGCGCCAGCGCTCGAAAATGTCGACCAGCCGCCGCCTGAGCGGCTCGCTGTGAACCGCTGTCTCAAGGCTGAGATTGCCGATCATGCAGCCGCGCGCCCAGTCATGCGCTTCAAGCTTCGAGGTGATGACATCGAGATAGCGGCGGAGCCTGCCGGCCGGACGCGTGCCATCCTGCGCCAGCGCCTTTTCGACCAGCCCGCTGACATAGGCGAAGTAGCGTTCCAGCACCTCGCCGGCGAACTCTTCCTTGGAGGCGAAGTGATTGGTGAAGGAGCCCGGCCGGGCACCGGCCGCGGCGACGATGTCGCGCACGCCGGCGGCCGAATAGCCGGAATTCCAAATGGTCTGGAAACCGGCTTCGAGAAGGTTTTCGCGGAGTGATCGTCTAGCCATGCGCAAATAATACGTACGTACGTATTGATGTCAAGCGACGAAAAATTTTGCGTTGGCAAGGGCCGCGGCAAATGGCAGTGGGGAGGTCCGGGACGTGAAGCCGAGGAGGAAAATATCGTGGCCAAGCAAGTCATCGTCATCGGCGCCGGCATCATCGGCGCATCGTTCGCCTGGCATCTGACAAAGGCCGGAGCGCGGGTGGCGGTCGTTGCCGAAAGCGGCGCCGGCGGTGTCGCGACACCAAATTCCTTCGCCTGGATCAATGCCAGCTGGGGCAATCCGGAAACCTATTTCCGGCTGCGCATCCGCGCCATGGCCGAGTGGAAGCGGCTGGCAAAAGACTTGCCGGGATTGCCGCTCGCCTGGTGTGGCGGCCTGTGCTGGGACCAGCCGGCGGACAGGCTCGAAGCCTATGCGGTCGAGCATTCGTCCTGGGGTTACGGCATCGAGCGGATCGGCGCCAAGCAAGCAGCGCGCATAGAGCCCAATCTCGCGGAGTTTCCCGAGTTTGCCCTTTACGTTACAGAGGAAGGCGTGGCCGAACCGGTCGCCACCGCCAGAGCGCTGCTTGCCGATGCCGAGCGGCGTGGCGCGCGGATCGTCAACGGGACCGTCGATAGGCTGGCGCTGTCCAACGGACAGGTCATGGGCGTCGTCGTTTCAGGCGAAACCATCGCCGCCGACGAGGTGGTGATCGCTGCCGGCGCCGGCTCTCCGGCGATCGCCGCGACGGCCGGAATCAGGATCCCGATCGAGACGCCGCCCGGCCTGATCGTCCATTCGCGCCCCTACAAGAAATTGCTCAACGGGCTGGTGCTGGCCGACAAGCTGCATATGCGTCAGACGGCCGAGGGACGCATCATCGCCGGCTCGGATTTCGGCGGCGGCGATCCGGGCGAGGATCCGGAAGCCGCCGCGCGCGAGTTGTTTGCGGCTACAAATGCGATGCTGCGCGACGCGGATGGGCTGGAATTCGATTTCCACACCGTCGGCTACCGGCCTACCCCGGTCGACGGGTTTCCGATCGTCAGCCGCGCCGACGGTATCGGCGGCCTCTATATCGCCGTCACTCATTCCGGCATCACGCTGGCGCCGGCGGTCGGCCTGTTTGCGGCCCGCGAAATCCTCGAGGGCGAGCGCGATACGTTGCTCGCGCCATACGCTCTGTCGCGTTTCGCTTAGAGCTATTCACGCAATCCCGGACGGAAAACCGCTTCGCACTTTTCCTGCAATTGCTTTAGTAGCCCGGCGGCCGCCGAAAGCCGCCGCTAAGCGTCGCGATCGCCGCGGCGATGCCGAGCAGCCGCGCCTCCGACCATTTCCTGCCGACGAGCTGCAAGCCGATGGGCAAGCCGCTGGTGTCCTGCCCGCAAGGGATCGCGATCGCCGGGTGGCCGGAATAGTTGAAGACCGCGCCATGGGCCGGCAGCATCCAGTAGCTCTCGTCCTTGCCGTCGACCTTGAGCGGGCTGCCAGACTTGCAATGCGGGAAGGCCGTGGTCATCGCGACCGGACAGAGCAAGGCATCGCAGCTTTCGAAGAAGCGTTCCCAGGTAAGGATCGACCGGTCGCGGCGGGCGAGCGCCGCGAACCAACGCGACACCGTCGTCGGCTGATCCGGCGGCTCCGGTTGGGCGGCCTCCAGCATCATGCCGATCAGCTTGCCGCCCTCGGCGAGATCGTCGTGCAGATCGAGCTTCGGCAATTTCGCTTCCTCCACAGTCGCGCCAGCTGACGCGAGTTCCGCGGCCAGGCTTTCGACGGCGGCACTGATCTCGGCGGCAACCGGGAAGCCGGGGAAGGCATTTGCGCAGGCGATGCGCAGCGATTTCAGTTCGAGCTTCGGCGTCGGGTCAAACGGGACCGGCGCCAGATCGGTATCCGCTCCGTCCGGCCCGGCAATGATCCGATGGATCAGCGCCAGATCCTCGATGTCGCGGGCAAGCGGGCCGAGACAAGACATCAGTCGCACACTGCGCGGAGTGCCGCCCGGATCGGGGAAGGCGCCGGCCAGCGAGACGCGATGCTCGGTCGGCTTCAGGCCATAGACGCCGCAAAAGGCAGCCGGCAGGCGGATGGAATCCTGCATGTCGGTGCCGATCTCGAACGGCGTCATGCCTGTTGCGACGGCGGCGGCTGCCCCGCCGCTGGAACCGCCTGCCGTGCGTGACAGATCCCAGGGATTGCTCGTGCGGCCGAAAAGCGGATTGTCCGACTGCCAGTCGGCCAGCATGGTGGCGACATTGGTCTTGCCGACCAATACGGCGCCGGCGGCCTTCAGCCGGGCGACGACGGGACTGTCAAGCCTCGGCACATAGCCGGCAAAGGGCGGGAAGCCGGCGGTGGTCCTCATGCCCGTGGTCTCATGCGCGTCCTTCAAGGTGAACGGCACGCCGTGCAGCGGGCCGGGCGTGTCGCCGCATGCCAATGCCGCATCGGCCTGCCTGGCGCGCTCGACTGCGCCTTTTCGGTCGAGCGTGACGACCGCATTGACCGCCCCGTTGTGCCTGTCGATCTGCGCAAGGTGGGCATCGAGGGCCTCCACCGCCGAGATTTCCCGCGCGGCGATCCCAGCGGCGAGTTCGATGGTCGAGGAAAACACGATATCCATGGCGAGCGCTCCGTCTGCCTCTCGCGCCTGTCCATCAACATGGCGGATGGCGGCACGGCTTCAAGCCGAATCCTGCATTGCGTGCCAAGCCGCGCTTGATTGAAATTGCGCCGGGCGCATGATTGCCTCAGCCCGCCAGCGCCAGCTCGGCGACAGTGGGCGCGAACGGGCGGATGCTGGTGCAATTCCCGGTCATGGTGACAAAGCTCGACTGCGGGATCTCGTGCCACGCACGGCCATCGCGATCGAACGGCTCGGAGACGATGCAGCGGCCGCCCCCCTTGGCGAAGGCCCCGGTGTAGAGCGTCGGCGCCTGGTCGTCAGTGGCGTAGCGTATCGCGTAGAGTGCCTGCCCGTCACTGAAGGCGGCCGTGAGCTTCAGCGACGGGTCGATACCGGCAAGGCGTGAGGCTTCCAGGACACGGTTGGTGGCGCGCGAGACGGCGCCATGCGGGTCGCGGGACAGACCTTCAGCGATGATGAGCAAAAAGAAGAGCTCGGAATCGGTGGTGCCCTCGCGCTGGTCGAAGACGGCATCGGGGAGCGAATTCTCCAAGGCGCGGCGGATCTTTTCGAAGCCGCCTATCTGGCCGTTGTGCATGAACGACCAACGGCCGGAGACGAAGGGATGACAATTCATGCGGCTGGTGCCGCCGCTTGTCGAGGCGCGCACATGAGCCAGGAACAATCCGGATTTGATCTGCCGGCAGAGGCTTGCCAGGTTGAGATCGGACCAGGCCGGCAGGGTATCCCGATACCGGCCAGGCTCCGGCCGGTCGCCATACCAGGCAAGGCCGAAGCCGTCGGCGTTGGTCGGTGATTTCGCCTCCCGCGCGTGACGGCTCTGAACGATCAGCGAGTGGCAGGGCGCGGTGACGATCTCTTCCAGGAAGATTGCTTCGCCGAGATAGGCGGCCCATCTGCACATTGTTCAGTCATCCTCTTTTGCGCATCAAATCGAGGCCGCGAATGAAATCCATTCACGGCTCCGTAAGGCGCCACAGATGACAGGAGGACGGTTTGGCGTCCTTACGTCGGGCTGATGTTTTGCTGATCCTTTGCCGAAGATTGTCCAGAAGACGCCGGCAATCCGTCGCGCCACTGGCCCGACCCCCAGGTCGTAGGTCTGTCGGCGGGTTGAGATCGCGCTTAGCCGACCAGTGCCAGCTTGCTCGCCACAGGGGCAAACGGGCGGATGCTGGTGCCGTCCCCGGTCATGGTAACGAAGCTCGACGGCGGGATCGCCTGCCACTCGCCGCCGTCGCGGTCGAACGGCTCGGAGACGACGCAGCGGCCGCCGTTGCGGAAGGCGGCGGTGTAGAGCGTCGGCGCATGATCGTCGGTGGCGTAGCGCACGGCGTGGAGCGCCTGCCCATCGGAAAAGGCGGCGGTGAGTTTCAGCGACGGCTCGATGCCGGCGCGGTGCGAGGCTTCCAGCACGCGACTGGCGCCGCGCGACACCGCGCCTTGCGGGTCAGTGGACAGACCCTCGTCGATCATCAGAAGAAAAAAGAGTTCGGAATCGGTGGTGCCTTCGCGCTGGTCGAAGACTTCGTCGGAGAGCGAATTCTCCAACGCGCGGCGGATCTTTTCGAAACCGCCGATCTGGCCGTTATGCATGAACGACCAGCGGCCGGAGATGAAGGGATGGCAGTTCATGCGGCTGGTGGCGCCGCCGGTCGAGGCGCGCACATGGGCGAGGAACAGGCCGGACTTGATCTGCCGGCAGAGGCTTTTCAGGTTGGGGTCCGACCAGGCCGGCAGGATGTCGCGATAGAGGCCGGGCTCGGGGCGGTCGCCATACCAGGCAAGGCCGAAGCCGTCGCCATTGGTGGGCGACTTGGCCTCCTGGGCACAGTGGCTCTGGGCGATCAGCGAGTGGCAGGGCGCGGTGATGATGTCTTCGAGGAAGACCGCTTCACCCAGATAGGCCGCCCACCGGCACATCGCATTCCACCATCTATCAGGCGCGGTCCAACTGAGTCGTCGGCTCCTTGACCGCGTGTGCGCCTCTGTTGTGCGTGCGCTCATAGAGCTCGCGAACGATTCGGCTGGCCGTAGTCTCGAACAGAAATGGCAAGAAAGCGTGAACGAGCGCAGCGCCCGCGGCCATCGACAGGCGCGAGCAGAACCAGGCTGCAAAGGCCATGTGACCGAAATAGGTCTCGCCGACCTTTTCCGGGTGAGACGTGAAGAGTGCCGTAAGCCGCGTCGTCATGGTGGTCCCTCCTGCCGGGATGAGCCCCGATGCTGGGTATCCTGCCACGCGCCGAAGGTTCATCGATCCCAACTTGTCCTTGCGTTCAGCCTTGTTTTGGGACATTCATCCCAATAATGGCATCCGATATCGACGAAATTGATCGAAGATTGCTGGCTGAGCTGCAGCGCGACGGCACGCTTTCGGTCGACCAGCTGTCGGAGCGCGTGGCGCTGTCGCGCAACGCCTGCTGGCGGCGCGTCAAGCGGCTGGAGGAGGACGGCGTCATCACCGGGCGCGTGGCGCTGGTCGATGCCGACAAGCTTGGGCTCGGCCTCTCCGTGTTCATCCTGATCCGCACGTCGAACCACGACCCGGACTGGCTGCAGAAATTCCGTGCGGCGGTGACCGGCTTTGCCGAGATCACCGGCGTCTATCGGATGTCCGGCGACCTCGACTATGTGCTGAGAGCCCGAGTCGCCGACGTCAAAGCCTATGACCGGCTCTACCAGCGACTGATCGCCAAGGTGGCGCTGTCGGACGTCTCCGCTTCCTTCGTGATGGAAGAGATCAAGGAGACGACCATCGTTCCGGTAGAGCTGCGCTAACGCTACCGGAACCGCGCTCAAAGAAAGCCGTTGATAGGCTTGCCGACGAGTTGACCGAATCGGCATTCGCGTCGATAGGAATGGGCTCATGCGCACCGCTGTCTATCCTTCCTCCGTCATCGGCCCCACCGTCGGTTTCGTCAGGCTTCCGCATGGCGAGGGCTTGCCGCTGCCCGGCTATGAAAGCGCGGGCGCCGCCGGCATGGACCTGCGCGCCGCGGTGCCGGAAGACCGGCCGCAGCTGATCCTGCCCGGGAAACGCGCGCTGGTGCCGACAGGGCTGATCCTGGAAATCCCGGAAGGCATGGAAGGCCAGGTCCGGCCGCGCTCCGGGCTTGCCTTCAAGCATGGGCTCACCGTCCTCAACACACCCGGCACCATCGACAGCGACTATCGCGGCGAGGTGAAGGTGCTGCTGATCAATCTGGGCGATGAGGATTTTGCCGTGACGCGCGGCATGCGGATCGCCCAGATCGTGTTTGCCGCAGTGACGCAGGTCGCCAGCGAGGAGCGTGCGCTGGCGGGCGGCACGACGCGCGGGGCCGGTGGTTTCGGGTCGACCGGCACGGCGTAATGCGAGTTCCAAAGCTGGTCATCTTCGACTGCGACGGGGTCCTGGTCGATACCGAGAACCTTGCCAATCGTCGCCTTGCCGAATGGCTGAATGCCGCCGGTTTCGAGACGACCTTCGAATATTGCCGCAAGCATTTTTCCGGCCGTAGCATGGCCTCGGTGCAAAAGGAGATCGAAGCGGAGACCGAGGTCAGGCTCGGCGCCGATTTCGTCGAGCGATGGAACGCCGGCCTGCCGGACCTGTTCGCACATGGCGTCGAGACTATCCCTCACGTCTGCGACTTCATCGAGAAGCTGCGTGCCGCCGGCATCGCCTATTGCGTCGCCTCATCGGCGCGGGTCTCGAAGATGCATATCACGCTCGGCCAGACCGGGCTTTTGCCGCTGTTCGAACACGCCATGTTCTCCTCGACCATGGTCTCGCGCGGCAAGCCGTTCCCCGATCTCTTCCTCCACGCGGCAGCGACGATGGGTTTCGCGCCGGCCGACTGCATCGTCATCGAGGACAGCGTCGCAGGCACCCAGGCCGGCATCGCCGCCGGCATGCGCGTGTTTTCCTACTACGCCGATCCGTTCTCCGACCCCGCCGGCCTGGCCGCGGCCGGCGGCATCCTGTTCGACGACATGCGGGAGTTGGCCGGGTTGGTGCCGATCCACTGATACCGCGCCGGCTGCGCGCTGCAACGCATCGTGCTAGCGTGAGCGCCTTCGAGGGGCGCTTTCGATGATTTCCGTCTTATCCCGTCTCATGCTTGCGTGCTTACTGCTGCCATGCCTGTGGGCGGCGGCGGACGCACAGGCCGTCAGCTTTCCTGAGCTGAACCGCGCCATTCCCGGGCATCAGGACGTTACCTATCTCGACCTTGCAAAAATGGTCGTTCCCGATCTCGCCGCCGGCGATGACGGTTTCTACAAGGGAAGCGCGCCGATCGAGATGCGCCATATAATCGGCGGCGATGAGGGCGGCTCGCCGCCAGAGAGCATCAACCTGCCCAATGCCGCCGTTCTTCCCGTCAAGGCCGGCGGCAAGGACCGGCTGACCATGCTTTTCGACCTCGGGCAGGCGCAAGACAGCGCCGAAGGGTTTGCGGTGCTGGCGCTCTACGATCTTGCGGGCAAGCCGAGGCTGCTCGACGCCACCAATGTCGCCACCGACCGGAACAGCTATTTTCGCGATCCCGGCAAGCTCGCGCTCGGCCCCGGCGACGACGCGCTCATCACCATGAGCATGCATTTCAATTCGAACCAGGGCTATGTCAGCACGATGCTGATCCTGGTCCGCGACGACCGTTTCGAACCGATCGATCGGATCAACACCTTCGACGAGAATGTCTGTGCCTACAAGCGCACGCAGGACCTGACGTTCCAGACGCAAGGCGACGAAAAACCCCACGCGGCGATCAAGGCGACGGTAACCGATGCCACGGCGCCGAGCGGGGAAAGCTGCGAGGAAGCGGCACCCCAAGCCGCGTCGCACGACATTTCGGTCACCTATCATTGGGATGCATCCAAGTCGCGCTACGTCGCGGATTCCGACGCCTTCGAGAAATTGTCAGCAGAAAACGAGAAACGCTTCTGAACGAAACGCATTCATTTGCCCGGCCCCGGTCCGCGCGATAGATTTCCCGTCACAACCCCGATCACGATTGAGGACCCGCCATGGACAAGGGCAAGATTTTTCGCGATCTGCACGCCTCCACCTTCGTCATGCCCAATCCCTGGGATATCGGCACGACCAAGCTTCTGGCTTCTTTCGGTTTCAAGGCGCTGGCCACGACCAGCGCCGGCTTTGCCTTCTCGCGCGGCCTGCCCGACGGCGCCGTAACCTTCGATGCCATGATCCACCATTGCCGCGAAGTGACGGCTGCAACGGACCTGCCGGTTTCGGCCGACCTCGAGCGCGGCAAGGGCGACAGCCCCGAGCAGGCGGCCGAAACCATCTTCGCGGCCGAAGCCGCCGGCCTTGCCGGCTGCTCGATCGAGGACCATACCGGCGACCCCGGGAATCCGATCTACGATTTCTCGCATGCCGTCGAACGCGTCGCCGCGGCCGTCGAAGCGGCCCGGGCGCTCAAGCGCGATTTCGTCTTCACCGCGCGGGCCGAGAATTTCCTGTGGGGCAAGACCGACCTCGACGACACGATCAAGCGGCTGCAGGCCTTCGAGCAAGCCGGCGCGGATGTGCTCTACGCACCGGGCTTGAGCGATGCGGAGACCGTGCGGACGGTCTGCTCGGCGGTGTCCAAGCCGGTCAACGTCATGGCGCGGCCCGGCTTCACTATCGCTGATCTTGCGCAGGCGGGCGTCAAACGCGTCTCGCTCGGGCCATGGCTGACGAATTTCGCCTATGGCATGCTGGAAACGGCGGCTCGCGAGATCCAGCAGGACGGCACCTTCGGCTTCACCCGCGCCGCGATGCCATTCGGCAAGCTGCAGGCACTGTTCCGCAGCGGCGGCACTGAGTAGGTCAGACCCGTTCGCGCGCGGACACCGCCTTGTGCAGATGCACCATCATGGCGGCCGCGAAAAGCGGCGTCAAAAGATTGAGCAGCGGCACGGCAAGGAAGACGGCAATAAGCGGTCCGGCCAGGAACACCGTGCCGGCATATTTGCGGCGCAGCACCTTGGCTTCGGCTTCAGGGCGAAAACGCATGGCGGTGAATTCGAAGAACTCGCGGCCGAGCAGATAGCCGTTGACGATGAAGAAGGCCGCGATGTTGATGCCCGGCACCAGAAGCAGAAGCAGCGCGACGATGTTGCCGAGGATGACGACGCCGAAGAATTTTATCGCCAGCACCAGAGAATGCAGCGCCGGCATGGCGCGGCCGGGCGGATCGCCCGGATAGTCGGTGCGCTCGACCACCTCGGCGACGTCGTCGAGGAAAAGGCCGGCGATGATTGCCGTCACAGGCGCGATGAGCAGCGCCATCCCAACGGCCAGAATGATGCCGGCGATGATGCCGCCCAGCCATCCGGCCCAGGAGGGCAACCCGGGAACAAGCGTCTGCAGCCATGGCCATGCCAGCCATTCGATCAGGCTTTCGATGCCGAACCACAGCGCCACCAGCGCCAGCAGCGTCAGGCCCAGGGTCTTCAGAAAGACAGAGCGGAATTCGGGCGAGAACAGTTGGCTGGCGGCGGCGCGGGCGGCGTCTAGGATCACAGGAGTTCCAATCCCCTCATCGAGAAAGACGCTTCCGAGATAGGCGGGCCTGGCGGCCGGCGCAACTACCGAGCGAGCCTGGCCTGACGAGCCGGAATGGTCATGGCGGCGACGCCGACGACGACGAAAGCCATGCCGAGCCAGGCCGTCGGCCCAAGGCTCTCACCCAGAAAGAGGGCGCCGATGCCGACGCCGATCGGCACGCGCAGATAGGCCTGCGAGGTCGTGCCGACCGAACCAAGCGTGTGAATGAGGCGGAAGAAGATCGAGAAAGCGAGCGCGGTGGAGAAGACCGAAAGCCCTAGAAGGGCAAGGATCGATGCCGTCGATGGCGTCAATGTCCACGGCCGGTCGAAGACGAGGCTCAAGGGAATCAGGATCGCGGCGCCGCAGATCATCGAACCGGCCGCCGGCAGCATCGGATCGAGTCCCCTGAAGTTGCGGCCGAATATGGCGGCACCGGCATAGCTGACGGTAGCGGCGATGACGGCAAGCTGTGCCCACAATTGATGGCCGAGTCCGCCAAGAGCCTCGGTTCCGACGATCAGGCAAATGCCGGCAATGCCGGCGCCGACGCCGACCAGCTTGCGCAGCGTCACCGGTTCGTGGCGGGTGATCAGCGCCGTCAGCAGGAAGGTGAAGATCGGCGATGTCGCGTTGAGGATCGTGGCAAGGCCGGCGTCGATCGAGCGCTCGGCGGCGGCGATCAGCGTGAACGGGATGACGCTGTTCAGGCAGGCCTGAAACATGAAGCGGCGCCAGTTCACCGCATCCCGCGGCATGGCAAGGCCGCGCCAGCGGATGAGGCCAAGCAGAATGCCGCCGGCGATCAGCGTGCGTCCGGCGATGAAGGTTATCGGCGGAATCGTCTCGACGCCGATCTTGATGAAAGTGTAGGAGGCCCCCCACAACACCGCCAGCACGCCGAGCAGCGCCAGTTCGGTGGTCATTTCGGTCTTCTCGGACATCTTGTGGTTCGTGCCTTCAGCCTGTTGCCGGAACGATCCGCTTCTAGAGCAGTTCACCGTTTCACGGAAACGCCGAACTGCTCTAACTATTTGTTTCTACGCAATTCCGGACGGAAAACCGCTCACACTTTTCCTGGAATTGCTCTAGCTCAAGACCAAGCGGAAATGTTTCAATGTCGGTGAAACCATAGCCGTCAAGGGCGTGACTGATATGGGCCAGTTCGATGCGAACACTGCCGCAGCCGGCGAACAAACCCGGTCGAGGCCGGCGCGCCAGTAAAAGGCGCCGATTTTCGGGGTAGGCAAAGCGGTTGCAAGCCGCTAGACCCGCGCCCGGCCGGCATGGCAGAAAGCCGGTACTCGTTGGCGGAGACATTGATGCCGGAATATGACGTGCTTTGCATCGGCAATGCCATTGTCGACATCATCGCGCAGTGCGACGAGGCCTTTCTCGAAACCAACGGCATCATCAAGGGCGCGATGAACCTCATCGACACCCGGCGCGCCGAGCTGCTCTACAGCCGCATGGGGCCGGCGATCGAAGCTTCGGGCGGCAGCGCTGGCAACACGGCGGCGGGTGTCGCGAGCTTCGGCGGCAGCGCCGCCTTCTTCGGCAAGGTGTCGAACGACGCGCTCGGCGAAATCTACACCCACGATATCCATGCCCAGGGTGTGGCCTTCGACACCAGGCCGCTCCAGGGCGAGCCGCCGACGGCGCGCTCGATGATCTTCGTCACGCCGGATGGCGAGCGTTCGATGAACACCTATCTCGGCGCCTGCATCGAGCTCGGGCCGGAGGACGTTGAGGCCGACAAGGCCGCCGGCGCCAAGGTCACCTATTTCGAAGGCTATCTGTGGGATCCGCCGCGCGCCAAGGAAGCGATCCGGCAGACCGCGCGGCTCGCGCATGCCGCCGGCAGGGAAGTGTCGATGACACTATCGGATTCCTTCTGCGTCGACCGCTACCGCGACGAGTTCCTGGATCTGATGCGCTCGGGCACGGTCGATATCGTTTTTGCCAACAGCCACGAGATCAAGTCGCTCTACCAGACCGCTTCGTTCGAGGACGCGCTGGCTGCGATCCGCAAGGATTGCAAGATCGCCGCCGTCACCCGCTCGGAAAAAGGCTCGGTGATCGTGCGCGGCAACGAGACCGTCACCATCCAGGCGACCACCATCAAGGAGCTGGTCGACACGACCGGCGCCGGCGACCTTTATGCCGCCGGCTTTCTTTATGGCTACACGGCCGGCCGCAGCCTCCAGGATTGCGGCGATCTCGGCTCGCTGGCGGCCGGGCTGGTGATCCAGCAGATCGGTCCGCGCCCGCGCCAGAATCTGCGCCGCGAAGCGGAACAGGCCGGGCTGATTTAGCGCCTCTTACCTCTCCCCTTGTGGGAGAGGTCGGATTGCCCCGATTTGCCCTTCGCAAATCGGTTGGCAATCCGGGTGAGGGGTAAGCTGGCGTCAAGCTGGAACACCCCTCATCCGTCGCCTTCGGCGACACCTTCTCCCACAAGGGAAAAGGGAAGAACGCCATTTGTCGCGCGGCTGTCATAGATCGCTCCTACAGGCAATCTGGGCGTTCCGCGACTGACATTTCGGGACGTCCGCAGCAGTTGGGGTGCCACATGCAAGACAGCAACCTTTACGGTCGCTGCGTCTGTTGCCGTTGCGATTGCCGCTTTCCGTTGTAGCCGTTCAAAAAACGCCGCGGCTAAGGGAGGAGCGCGGCGCGCAAGACAGATGCATGACCAGATTTCAGAATCCGCCTGAGGGAATTTCGCAAGAGGCCTTGGCCGGCCTGGTGGCCGAGGCCGTGCGACAGGCATTGACGCAGCATGGCGTCCTGCTGGATGCGGAGGCCCTGGTTTCCGCCAGCGCGATGGCTGGCGCGGTTGCCGCCGCCCTTCCCTTCCTGCCGCAGGCGCAGCGGCTTGCAATCAGCTCCGTCAAAGGCGGCTGGACCGAGCTGACGTCCGAGTTTTTCCGCTCGATGGCGGAAAGGATCGCGCGCGCCGACCAATCGGGTGCCGACAGTCCGGGCGAAGGCCCGACGATCGGGCCTGCCAAGCCTGCTTCCCGGCCGCTGGCCGAGCGAGCCTTTGAGCTCCAGTCGATGCTCATCGAAGACTGGGCCGGCGAGGTTGCCGGGTCGACCTATCTGGAAGAGACATTCCGCATACCCCGCTCGACGCTGCATCGCTGGCAAAGACGTGGCGAGGTCGTCGCGCTTCGCAAGGGCGGCCGCAAACATGTCTTCCCGCTCGCCCAGTTCGTCGACGGCAGGCCTGCTCCGGGCATAAGCGAGGTATTGGCGGCGATCAGCAATCCGAGGCTGGCCTGGTTCTGGCTGACCCGGCCCTCCACCGAACTGGATGGCCGCATCCCCATCGAAATGCTGCGCGAAGATATGATCGAGGACGTCGTTCGCGTCGCGCGCAGCTTGTCCTGATCCCCCGCCTTTTCAAGGTGGTTTTGCGCTTTTTGGAACACTGCGTCCGGAAATATTATCCGGCTATCTTTCCGTCGTAAAACTGTAATAAACGGCACATTCGGCACATCTCTCAGCTTAAAATTGCGTGCATTACGTATATGTTGTGCAATATGTGCCATTCTTTTCAAATATGTGACGTGATATTTGCGCAACAAGACCTTGGTAAGATTCCAAAAGACGCTTTTCAGACACAATCTCTGTTGTGAACGAATGCCGATTAGGCCATGTCGAGGGCGAAGAAGCGACGCCGGTGCGCGACTTCTTCAACGATGGGGACGGGGCGGCAGAGCCGGCAAGGCATGCGCAGACCTGTCTTGAACCTTTGACTGGAGATTCAAGAAAATGAACATCAAGAGCCTTCTACTCGGCTCCGCTGCGGCGCTGATCGCAGTTTCGGGCGCCCGCGCCGCCGACGCGGTCACCGTCGCCGAGCCGGAACCGGCCGAATACGTCAAGATCTGCGACGTCTATGGCGCAGGTTACTTCTACATCCCCGGCACAGAGACCTGCCTGCGCGTCGGTGGCTATGTCCGCTATGACGCTGGCGTGGGCGATGTCGGCTCGTTCGACGGTCGCACGGCCACCGATCACGAGGACGGTGACGCCCAGGACTCCTGGAACAAGAACGCCCGCTTCAATCTGAAGACCTGGACCGGCCAGGAAACCGAGCTCGGCACGTTGAAGACCTACACCGAGACCAAATTCAACTTCAAGAATGGCGGCCCGACCTCGAGCCCGACGCTGAGCTTCGCCTGGATCCAGCTTGGCGGCCTGCGCGTCGGTAAGGACGAAACGCCTTACGACCAGTTCATCGGCTATGCCGGCAACGTCATCCAGGACACCATCATTCCTTACGGCATCAAGGACACCAACGTCGTCAGCTACTACTTCGATGCCGGCAGCGGCATCTCGGGCGTGATCTCGCTCGAAGAAGGTTCCGACACCACGGGCTCCACCGCCATTCACGGCACCATCGACAGCTACGTTCCCAATGTCGTCGGCGGCTTGAAGTACAAGGGCGACTGGGGTGCGATCACCGGTGTCGTCGCTTATGACAGCTCCTACGAGGAAGTGGCCGGCAAGGTTCGCCTGGACGTCAACGTCACCAAGGAACTGTCGCTGTTCATCATGGGTGGCTACGGCACTGACGACAACTTCAACGACGGCAGCTGGGCTATCCCGGCGCGTGGCCGCGGATTCTACAAGCCGTGGGGCGGCAACTGGGCGGTCTGGGGTGGCGGCACCTACAAGTTCACCGACAAGGCGGCTTTCAACCTCCAGGTTTCGGCCGACGACGCCAAGAATGCCGCCGTTGCGGCAAACGTAGCCTATACGATCGTTCCCGGCTTCACGATCACGACCGAAGTTGACTATGTCCACGACGGCAAGTTCGGCGACGCCGACGATTTCAACTTTACAAAGGCCGACAAGAAGAACAGCTGGGGTGGCATCGTCCGCTTCCAGCGCTCGTTCTGATCGAAGTCCACAACCTAATGAAAAGGCCCGCGGCGTGGTCGCCGCGGGCCTTTTTGTTTGTCCCTGGCAAAGTTTGACGCGCCCTTTCAATTCCCCGCCGTATAGGCCGCGATCGCCGCCATGTTGACGATGTCTGAATCCTTGGCGTTGAGCGAAACGATCTGCACCGGCTTGTTCAAGCCGACCAACAGCGGGCCGATGACGGTCGAGCCGCCGAGCTCCTGCAGCATCTTGGTCGAGATCGAGGCCGAGTGGAAGGCCGGCATCACCAGCACATTGGCCGAGCCGGTCAGCCGGATGAACGGATATTGCGCCATGGCGCGCGGGTTCAGCGCCACGTCGGCCGCCATCTCGCCGTCATATTCGAAGTCGACGCGGCGCTTGTCGAGGATGCGCACCGCCTCCTGCACCCGCTCCGAGCGCTCGCCCTGCGGGTGGCCAAAGGTCGAGTAGGCAAGCATCGCGATCCTCGGCTCGTAGCCCATGCGGCGGGCAAAGCCGGCGGCCTCCTCAGCGATATCGGCGATCTGCTCGGCATTCGGCATGTCGTGCACGGCCGTGTCGGCAACGAGCACGGTTTTCCCCCGCGCAAGCACGATCGAGACGCCGATGACGCGGTGGCCGGGCTTGGCGTCGATGACGCGGCGCACGTCGTCAAGCGCGGTGGAATAGTTGCGGGTCACGCCGGTGACGATGCCGTCGGCGTCGCCCAGCGCCACCATGCAGGCGGCGAAATGGTTGCGGTCGTTGTTGATCAGGCGCTGGCAGTCGCGGAACAGGTAGCCCTTCCGCTGCATGCGCTCGTAGAGATAGTCGGTGTAGATGCCGTTGCGGCGCGACAGCCTGGCATTGATGATCTCGAGCCCCTGCTTGTTGAGGTCGATGCCGGCATTCCTGGCATTCTCCTTGATGACGTCGTCGCGGCCGAGCAGGATCGCGGTGCCGAGCTTCTGGTTCACATAGGAGACGGCGGCGCGCATCACCTGCTCTTCTTCGCCCTCGGCGAAGACGATGCGCTTGGGCTGCCGGCGCACGCGGTCATAGATGCGCTGGAGGGTCGACGCGATCGGATCGCGACGGGCAGACAACTCCTGCGCATAGCGGTCGAGGTCGAGGATCGGCTTGCGGGCGACGCCGGAGTCCATCGCGGCCTTGGCCACCGCCAGCGGGATCGCCGAGATCAGGCGCGGATCGAACGGAACGGGAATGATGTAATTGGGGCCGAATTTCGGCCGGTTGCCCTGATAGGCCGCAGCGACGTCGTCCGGCACGTCCTGGCGCGCCAACTCGGCCAGGGCGCGCGCCGCGGCAATCTTCATCTCTTCGTTGATGGTGGTGGCCCGGACATCGAGCGCGCCGCGGAAGATGTAGGGGAAGCCCAAAACGTTGTTGACCTGATTCGGGTAATCCGAGCGGCCGGTTGCCATGATGGCGTCGGTGCGGATCTCGCCCACTTCCTCGGGCGTGATTTCCGGGTCGGGATTGGCCATGGCGAAGATGATCGGGTTCTTGGCCATCGACTGCACCATGGCGGGGGTCAGCGTGCCCTTGGCGGAAAGGCCGAGGAAGACGTCGGCGCCGTCCAGCGCTTCGGCGAGGCTGCGCGCCTCGGTCTTGACCGCGTGCGCCGACTTCCATTGGTTCATGCCTTCGGTGCGGCCCTGGAAGACCACGCCCTTGGTGTCGCACAGAATGATGTTTTCCGGCGAAAAACCCATCGCCTTCATCAATTCGATACAGGCGATCCCGGCCGCGCCCGCGCCGTTGCAGACCATCTTCGTGGTCTTCATGTCGCGGCCGGTGATCTCCAGCGCGTTGATCAGCCCGGCGGAAGAGATGATGGCGGTGCCGTGCTGGTCGTCGTGGAAGACGGGAATGTCCATCAGCTCGCGCAGCCGCTGCTCGATGATGAAGCATTCCGGCGCCTTGATATCCTCGAGGTTGATGCCGCCGAAGGAAGGCCCGAGGAAGCGCACGCAGTTGATGAACTCGTCGGCGTCCTCGGTCGCCACTTCGAGGTCGATGGAATCGACGTCGGCGAAGCGCTTGAACAGCACCGCCTTGCCTTCCATCACCGGCTTCGAGGCCAGCGCGCCGAGATTGCCAAGGCCGAGAATGGCGGTGCCGTTGGAGATGACCGCTACCATGTTGCCGCGCGCGGTGTAGTCGAAGGCCCGGCTCGGGTCCTCCGCGATGGCGCGCACCGGGACGGCGACTCCCGGCGAATAGGCGAGGCTGAGATCGCGTTGCGTCGCCATCGGCTTGGTGGCAACGATCTCCAGCTTGCCTGGACGCCCCATGGCGTGGAATTCGAGCGCCTCCTGCGCGCTGACGGAGGGCCCGCTGCTTTCGGTTTTCCTGGCCATGATGCTTTTGATTTCCTCGCCTGAGGCACCGCTTGGGACGGGTGCTTTTTATGGAGTTTCCGGATTAAGACTACACGCGGCCGCTGTAAACCGCCAAGCCGGGCAAAGCTGCTTCAACGCGGAACACCCGTGCATTGCCGAGGCTCGACTGGCGGCCGGCTGGCAGCATGGCTGGCGCTTTCCCCTGCTTTTCGAGCGCCCGGCATTAAACCGGGCTGTCACATCTGCTAGCGTTCCAAAATGAACATGCACATGCCGACCGATCCCGACGCCCAGGAGACGACGCCATCGACGCCAGCCATGGGCGGCGTCACGCCGATGATGGAGCAGTATATCGAGATCAAGGCGGCGAACCCGGATTCGCTGCTCTTTTATCGCATGGGCGATTTCTACGAGCTGTTCTTCGACGACGCCGAAAAGGCAAGCCAGGCGCTCGGCATCGTTTTGACCCGGCGCGGCAAGCACCAGGGTCACGACATTCCGATGTGCGGCGTGCCCGTGCACGCGGCGGACGACTATCTGCAGAAGCTGATCGCGCAAGGTTTTCGCGTTGCCGTGTGCGAGCAGATCGAGGACCCGGCGGAAGCCAAGAAACGCGGCTCGAAATCGGTGGTGCGGCGCGACGTGGTGCGGCTGGTCACGCCAGGCACCATCACCGAGGACAAGCTGCTCGCGCCCTCGGAATCGAGCTTTCTTATGGCGCTGGGCCGGGTGAAGGGCGGCAATGCGGCCAGCCAAGGCAGTTTCGCGCTTGCCTGGATCGACATCTCGACGGGCGCGTTCCGCGTGGCTGAAACCACGGCCGAACGGCTGCTTGCCGACATCTTCCGCGTCGATCCGCGCGAGTTGATCGTCGCCGAGCCGGTCTTCCACGATCCGGAATTGCGGCCGGTCTTCGACGTGCTTGGCCGGGTCGCCAACCCGCAGCCGCCGTCACTGTTCGATTCGGCATCGGCGACGGGGCGCATCGCCCGCTTCTTCGAGGTGGCGACGCCCGATAGTTTCGGCGCCTTCTCGCGCGCCGAACTGTCGGCGATCTCGGGCGCCATTGCCTATGTCGAGAAGACGCAGAAAGCCGAGCGGCCGCCGCTGTCGCGGCCCGAGCGCGAGGAGAGCGGCTCGACGCTGTTCATCGATCCGGCGACGCGCGCCAATCTGGAGCTGCTGCGCACGCTGTCCGGCAGCCGCGACGGCTCGCTGTTCAAGGCGATCGACCGCACGGTGACCGGCGGCGGGGCAAGATTGCTCGCCGACCGGCTGATGGCGCCGCTGACCGATCCGGCGGCGATTTCGGCAAGGCTGGATTCGGTATCGTTCTTCCGCGCCGAGACGCGGCTTTGCCAAGGATTGCGGGCAAATCTCAAGAGCGTCGCCGACATGCCGCGGGCGCTGTCCCGGCTGGCGCTCAACCGTGGCGGCCCGCGCGACCTCGGCGCGCTGCGCGCCGGCTTCGAGGCGGCGGGCGCGATCGCCGCGCTGTTCGCGACGACGGCCCTGCCCGCCGAGCTCGCCGCGGCGTTTGCCGCGATCAAGGCCTTGCCCGAGGCGCTCGCCCGCCACCTCAGCGAGGCGCTTGACGACGAATTGCCGCTGATCAAGCGCGACGGCGGCTTCGTGCGCAGCGGCTATCAGGCCGAGCTCGACGAGATGCGGGCATTGCGTGACGAGTCGCGCAAAGTGATCGCCGGGCTGGAGCGCTCGCTGATCGAGGAGACCGGCATCCGCTCGCTGAAGATCCGGCACAACAATGTGCTCGGCTATTACATCGAGGTGACGGCCAACCATCACTCGATCATGACCGGCAGCGATGCCGCCAAGGCGCGCTTCATCCACCGCCAGACCATGGCCAACGCCATGCGCTTCACGACGACGGAGTTGGCGGAGCTGGAATCGAAGATCGCCAATGCCGCCGACCGGGCGCTCAGCATCGAGCTTGCCGCGTTCGATCGGCTGACGGCGGAGGTGGTCAGCAATGCCGACAGCATCCGCGCCGGTGCCGAGGCGCTCGCCGTGCTCGACGTGTCGTCAGCGCTGGCGCTGCTTTCCGAGAGCGAAGGCTGGTGCCGGCCGGCCGTCGATGCCAGCCTCGCCTTCGAGATTTCCGGCGGGCGGCATCCGGTCGTCGAGCAGGCGCTGAGGCGTTCGGGCGAGGGCCCGTTCGTCGCTAACGACTGCGACCTCTCGCCTGAAGGCGGAGCGAAGGCGGGCGCCATCTGGCTGCTCACCGGCCCCAACATGGGCGGCAAGTCGACGTTCCTCAGGCAGAACGCGCTGATCGCCATCCTTGCCCAGACCGGCTCGTTCGTGCCGGCGCGGAGCGCCCATATCGGCGTCGTCGACCGGCTGTTCTCGCGCGTCGGCGCCTCGGACGATCTGGCGCGCGGCCGCTCGACCTTCATGGTCGAAATGGTCGAGACGGCGGCGATCCTCAACCAGGCGGGCGAGCGGGCGCTGGTCATTCTCGACGAGATCGGCCGCGGCACCGCGACTTTCGACGGCTTGTCGATCGCCTGGGCGGCGGTCGAATATCTGCATGAGAAGAACCGCTGCCGGGCGATCTTCGCCACCCATTTCCACGAAATGACGGCGCTGGCCGGCAAGCTTTCCCGGCTCTCCAACGTCACCATGCGGGTCAAGGAATGGGAAGGCGACGTCGTCTTCCTGCACGAAGTCGGCAAGGGTGCTGCAGACCGTTCCTACGGTGTGCAGGTGGCGCGGCTCGCCGGCCTGCCGGAAGCGGTGGTGGCGCGGGCCAAGGAAGTGCTGCACCAGCTCGAGGAAGGCGAGGTTTCGGGCAAGACCAACCGGCTTGTCGACGACCTGCCGCTGTTTTCGGTGGCGGTAAAACGCGAGGCGCCGAAGCCGGCAAAGAAGGATGCGCTGGGCGATGCGCTCGGCACGATCAATCCGGACGAGATGACGCCACGCGAGGCGCTGGAAGCGCTCTATCGGCTGAAGGGATTGGCGACGAGGCAATAGCCTCAATCTTTGACCGCCAGTCTCGCTGTTGACTCATTGTACCGTTCGGTACAATGTCGCTTATCGATAACCGAAAGCGACAGGAGATTTCCATGAGCCGTCCGCCATTGCCGCCCTTCACGGCTGAAACGGCAGCGCAAAAGGCGCGGCTTGCTGAGGATGCCTGGAACAGCCGCGACCCGGAACGGGTTTCGCTCGCTTATACCGAGGACAGCATCTGGCGGAACCGGGCCGAATTCATCTCGGGCCGCGGCGAGATCGTCGATTTCCTCAAGCGCAAATGGGCGCGAGAGCTGGACTATCGCCTGATCAAGGAGGTGTGGACCTGGAACGAAAACCGCATCGCGGTGCGCTTCGCCTATGAATGGCGCGACGACAGCGGCCACTGGTTCCGTTCCTATGGCAACGAGAATTGGGAATTCGACGAGGCCGGGTTGATGCGCCGCCGCGTCGCCAGCATCAACGACCTGCCGATCGCTGAAAACGAACGAAAGTATCATTGGCCGCTCGGCCGCCGACCGGACGACCATCCCGGCCTTTCGGAACTCGGGCTCTAAGGCCGGTGCGGCGCATCGCTCCGGATCGCGACCAGCTGCTGGTGCTCGTCGCCGAGGTTTTTCGCGAGCATGGCTACGAAGGCGCCAGCCTGTCCTTGATCGGCGAGGCGGCGGGGCTCGGCAAGGGCAGCCTCTACCACTTCTTTCCCGGCGGCAAGGAGGAGATTGCGAGAGCCGTCATTGCCCATATCGACGGCTGGTTCGAGGACAATGTCTTTTCACCTCTGCGCGACAGCACCGATCCGCAGGCCGGGATCGAGCACATGTTCGAGGCGACGGACAGCTACTTCCGCTCGGGGCGCCGGGTTTGCCTCATCGGCGCCTTCGCGCTGGATGAATCGCGCGACCTCTTCGCCGGCCAAATAAGGGACTATTTCGGCCGCTGGGTCACCCGTCTCGCCGAGGCGCTCGCGCGATCCGGGCACCGACCGGGCGAGGCCAGCGAGCTAGCCGAGGAAACCGTCGCCGCCATCCAGGGTGCACTTACGCTTGCCCGCGCCGCCAATGACCTCGACGTATTTTCAAGGGCCTTGCGGCGACTGCGGATGCGGCTTGGGCTACCGGCTAAGATCTAGCCCCGGTTCCTACAGGGGTTCGAAGCGGAAGCCAGTTTCGGTTCGGGAAATCCGGCCGACGCCCGGTGAATCGAGATGTGCTCCCGCAACGCAATAGGCGTTGTCGGCGGCGAGGGCCAATATCTGCAACCGGCTAGCCCGCGCCTGCTCCTGGTCGCCGTCGAATTCCCATGCGACCTCCGGCCGATCGAACTGAAGCGACGGCACATGCACGAGGTCGCCCCAGACCAACAATGTTTCGCCGCGGCTCGTGACACGAAAGCAGGTATGGCCGATTTCATGGCCCGGGGTGGCGATCGCCTCGATACTCGCGCTCAGGCGCTGTCCCGGGTCCAAAGGCTGCGCTCGATCATGGAAGCGGCTCAATCTCGCTTCCGACCTGAACATGTCGAGTTCAGGCCGCGGGACAAGCAAGCGGGCGAGCTGCGGGAAACCGTCCCGACCGTCCGGAAGGATGAGCCCGTGGATATGGTCGAGATGGGTGTGGGTGAAGGCAATGCTGCGTATCCGATCGACGGCGATCTTCGCCTCGCTCAGCGCCTGCGGCAGAAGCCCCATCGTCGGGTGCCAGGCATTCGAGGACCCTGTGTCGATCAGCGTGATTTCATGACCGTCGTCGATCGCGAATGCGTTGACGGACAGCCTGAGCGCACCGTCGACGAGCGATACCTGCGCAGGAAGGTCACCGCCGAATGTCCTGTCTCCCGGCTGGCGCAGTCGTCCGGTCGGCATGTCGACATAGCCGTCGCGCAGCGACGTGACCCTGATGTCTCCAACCTTGTAGGTCGTGTGATACGGTCCGGTTGAGATTCGTTCCAACGCTTGCTCTCTTTCAACCGCACATTTTGACGTGAGGTTTTCGGCTAGATCATTTCCAGGCCGCGCTTTCGCGTTGGCGGCGGGAAGGCGCGGTCGAGCTCGGCGAAGTCCTCCGCCGTCAGCTTGATGTCGAGCGCGGCGGCGTTCTGGCGGACATGCTCCTGCCGGCTGGCCTTCGGGATGGCGATGACGCCTTTCTGCGCCATCACCCAGGCAAGGGCGATCTGCGCGGCCGTCGCGTTATGGCGGGCGGCGATCGCATCAAGCTTGGCGTTGCGCGCCAGCACGCCTTGTTCGACCGGCGAATAGGCCATCAGGGGGATGCCGCGCTCAAGGCTCCAGGGCGCAAGATCGAATTCCGGGCCGCGCCGCGAGAGATTGTAGAGGACCTGGTTGGTCTGGACGTTGCCGCCGGAGGGCAGGCCGACCAGCTCCTGCATCTCGTCGGTGTCGAAATTGCTGACGCCCCAATGGCGGATCTTGCCGGCCGTCTTCAAGGCCTCGAAGGCCTCGACGGTTTCGGCCAAAGGCACGCTGCCCGGCCAATGCAGCAGATAGAGATCGATGCGGTCGGTGGCGAGCCGTTTCAGGCTGTTCTCGCAGGCTCGCGTCACGCCGGCGCGCGAGGCGTTGGTCGGCAGCACCTTGGAAACCAGAAAGACCTCGTCGCGGCGCCCGGCGATGGCTTCCGCAACCACTTCCTCGGCACCGCCGCCGGCGTACATTTCCGCCGTATCGATCAGCGTGATGCCGAGGTCCAGCCCGAGCTTCAGCGCCGCGGCCTCATCGGCGCGGCGCCGGCGATCCTCCCCCATCTTCCACGTGCCCTGACCCAACACCGGAACAGCTTCGCCTGACGGTAGAGTGGTGGTTCTGATTTCAGAAGACATGGGCTTGGAGGACATGGGCCTGCTCCGCGTGAAGCCGGATCGCAGCACAGCCAAGGCCGGAAATCCAGAGCGAAGTCCTCGCCTTCGCCCGGATTCCCGACGCGGGAAATTATTTCATCGGATGCTTGGCAAGCCAGTCCTGCATCTCTTTGATCTCGGCTTCCTGCGCCTTGACCACGCCCTCGGCGAGCTTGCGGATTTCCGGGTCTTTGCCGTTGGCGATCACCACCTTGGCCATGTCGATCGCGCCCTGATGGTGCGGGATCATGCCGCGGACGAAGTCGGCATCGGCATCGCCGGTGTAGTTGAGCATCATGTCCTTGTGCATCTTGTCCATCGCCGCCTTGTAGCCAACGGTGGCGGGGCTGTCCGCGCCCATCGCCATGCCCGACATGTCGTGCTTCATCTCCTCGGATTGCGCCGGAACGCTTTCGAGGAACACCGCTAACAGCATTCCCGCCGCCATCAACAGCAGCATGATCTTCTTGGCCAGGGTCATTCAGGTCTCCTTATGGTTGGATTTTCGTATCTGGGGACGTTGCTCAGAGTTTCAACGTCCTCAGCCGAAGCGCGTTGCTGATGACCGAGACCGACGACAGGCTCATCGCCGCCGCCGCAATCATCGGCGACAGCAGCGTGCCTGTGAGCGGATAGAGCACGCCGGCAGCTACCGGCACGCCGAGCACGTTGTAGAGGAAGGCGAAGAACAGGTTCTGGCGGATGTTGCGGATCGTCGCCTGGGCCAATGTGCGGGCTCTGACGATGCCGTTGAGGTCGCCCTTGACCAGCGTGATGCCGGCGCTTTCGACCGCGACATCGGCGCCGGTGCCCATGGCGATGCCGACATCGGCGCCAGCCAGCGCCGGTGCGTCGTTGACGCCGTCGCCAGCCATGGCGACGCCGGCGCCCCTGGCGCGCAACTCCTCGACCAGCGCGCCCTTCTCATCCGGCAGCAGGCCGGCGCGAACCTCGTCGATGCCGAGCCTGCGGGCGATCGCTTTTGCCGTGCGCTCGTTGTCGCCGGTCGCCATGATGATCCTCAAGCCCTTGCCATGCAGCGCCTTGATCGCTACGGCCGTGGTTGCCTTGACGGGGTCGGCGACGGCAACGAAGCCGGCGAGCTTGCCGTCGACGGCGACAAACATCGCCGTCTTGCCTTCGGCCTGCAGCGTCTCTGCTTCGGCGGAAACCGTTGCGGTGTCGACGCCGAGATCGGCCATCATCGCCGCATTGCCGAGCGCAACTTTCCTGCCGGACACCGTGCCGGCAACGCCCTTGCCGGTGATCGCCTCGAAGTCTGCGGCATCGGCAAGCTTGACGCCGCGTTCTGCGGCACCCTCAACGATTGCCTCGGCGAGCGGATGCTCCGAGCCTTTTTCAAGGGTGGCGACGAGCGCCAGCAGGTCATTCCCGTCGATACCCTCGGCCGCGACGACGTCGGTCAGCTTCGGTCTGCCCTCGGTCAAGGTGCCGGTCTTGTCGACGATCAGCGTGTCGACGGAAGCGAAGCGCTCCAAGGCAGCGGCTTCCTTGATCAGCACGCCGGCATGTGCGCCACGCCCGGTCGCGGTCATGATCGACATCGGCGTGGCGAGGCCCAGCGCACACGGGCAGGCGATGATCAGCACCGAAACCGCCGAGACGGTGGCGAAGATCAGGCTGGGTTCGGGGCCGAACACCGCCCAGGCGATGAAGGCGATGATCGCCACCAGCACGACCGCCGGGACGAAATAGAAGGAGACGCGGTCGGCCAGCCCTTGAATGGGGGCGCGCGAGCGCTGTGCCTTGGCGACCATCTCGACGATGCGCGAGAGCGTGGTCTCGGCGCCGACCTTCTCGGCGCGCATGATCAGCGAGCCGTTCTTGTTCAGCGTGCCGCCGGTGAGAGGATCGCCTTCCGTCTTTTCGACCGGAAGCGGTTCGCCGGTGATCATGGATTCGTCGATCGAAGACCGGCCGTCCAGCACGATGCCGTCGACCGGGACCGCGTCGCCGGGGCGGATGCGCAGCCGGTCGCCGGCCTGGACGCTGTCGAGCGGCACGTCGTTCTCGGAACCGTCGGCGCCGATCAGGCGCGCCGTCTTCGGCGCAAGGTCGAGCAGGGCGCGGATGGCCGAGCCCGTGCGTTCGCGGGCTCTGAGTTCCAGCACCTGGCCGAGGAACACCAGCGCGACGATGACCGCGGCCGCCTCGAAATAAACCGGCACGGTGCCGTCATGGCCGCGAAACTGATGCGGGAAGACATCCGGGAACAGCGTCGCGACAAGGCTGAACAGATAGGCAGCGCCGACGCCGAGCGAGATCAGCGTCCACATATTAGGGCTGCGGTTGAGCACTGACTCCCAGCCGCGATGGAAGAACGGAAACGCCGCCCACAGCACCACCGGGCTCGCCAGAGCCAGCTCTGCCCATGTTTTCGTGCGGCCGTCGATGAAGCTTTCGAAGCTCACGCCCAGCATCGGCACCATGGCGATGACGAGGAGGGGCAGCGAGAGCACCGCGCTCACCCTGAATCGCCGGGTGAAGTCGACCAGTTCGGGGTTCGGCCCCTCGTCGCCGGTCGGCACGCCCATCGGCTCCAACGCCATGCCGCAGATCGGGCAGGCGCCGGGCTTGTCGCGGATGATCTCGGGATGCATCGGACAGGTGTATTGCGTGCCCTTCGGCATCGGCTGCGGTGCGGGCCGGCCAGCAAGGTATTCTGCCGGCTCGGCTTCGAATTTGCCTTGGCAGCCGGCCGAGCAGAAATAGAAGCCCTGGCCTTCGTGGCGGATGAAATGCTTTGCGCTGGCGCGGTCGACATTCATGCCGCAGACGGGATCTGTGGCCGTCAGATATTTATCCGGCTCGGCCTGGAACTTCGTGCGGCAGCGCTCGCTGCAGAAATGAATGGTCCGGCCGGCATGCTCGGCCGTCGGCTTGCCGGCGGCCGGATCGACCGTCATGCCGCAGACCGGATCGCGGACCACCGCTTCGGCTGCAGGTGCGGCACTCTTTGCGGAACAGCAGGCTGCGCCATGCGCATGATGATGGTTATGGTCGGAATGGCTCATGATCAAATGCCTCGGAATTCTCGAATTGAGGCGGAGGTAGTCCTTCCAGTAACTGGAAGGTCAAGGGCCGGTTTCGATTTTTGGAAAATTGGCCGGGCGGCCGCAGATCGTGCTCCTCCCATACTATACAGGCGCGTTCGTCCGCCCCATACACAGCGCCGCGAAAACACGCTATAGACGCCGCCGAAATGGCAAAGATCCCCCTGAAACTCGACGAAATCATCGACGCCGACGCCTTGTGCCGCGACATGACGGCGCTGACGGCGGCAAGCGCCGGCGACGGCTCCGGCAAGGCCACGCGCACGGCCGTTCTCCAGCTGCTCAAGGGCAGGCTTGGCGAAGGACGAAAAAACGCCGAGGCGATGCTGAAGGAGGATGGCGGCGGCAATGCCTGCGCCGAGCGGCTGTCGCATCTGATGGATGAGCTGATCCGGGCGCTCTACGATTTCGCGGCGACCCATGTCTACCGGGTCAAGAACCGCTCGGCGGCCGAGCGCATGGCGGTCGTCGCGGTCGGCGGCTATGGCCGCGGCACTCTGGCGCCGGGCTCCGACATCGACCTGTTGTTCCTGCTTCCCTACAAGCAGACGCCGTGGGGCGAGCAGATCGTTGAATACATGCTCTACATGCTGTGGGACATGGGGCTGAAGGTCGGCCACGCCACCCGCAACATCGAGGAATGCCTGAGGCTGTCGCGCACCGACATCACCATCCGCACCTCGATCCTGGAGGCCCGCTTCCTTTGGGGCGAACGCAAGCTCTATGACGAATTGCTCACCCGCTTCGACCATGAAGTGGTGCGCACGACGGGGCCGGAATATGTGCAGGCCAAGCTCGCCGAGCGCGACGAGCGCCACGCCAAGGCAGGCGAGAGCCGCTATCTGGTCGAGCCCAACGTCAAGGACGGCAAGGGCGGCCTGCGCGATCTGCAGACATTGTTCTGGATCGGCAAGTATTTCTACCGCGTCCGCACCGGCGAGGAGCTGGTCGAGAAAGGCGTCTTCACCGAGGCCGAGTATCGTGAATTCCAGAAGGCCGAGGATTTCCTGTGGGCGGTGCGCTGCCACATGCATTTCCTCACCGGCAAGGCGGAAGAGCGGCTGCATTTCGACATCCAGCGCGAGATCGCGGAGCGGCTGGGCTACACCACGCATCCCGGCCTGTCGGCGGTCGAGCGCTTCATGAAGCACTACTTCCTGGTCGCCAAGGATGTCGGCGACCTCACCCGCATCTTCTGCGCTGCGCTCGAGGAGGAGCAGGCCAAGCATGTGCCCGGCTTCAACCGCATCTTCCTCACCTTCTCGCGGCGCAAGCGCAAGCTTGCCGGCACAAGCGATTTCATTGTCGACAACCACCGCATCAACATCGCCGACGACACGGTGTTCGAGCGCGATCCGGTCAATCTGCTGAGGCTGTTCTGGTTCGCCGACAAGCACGGGTTGGAGTTCCATCCGGACGCGCTTAAGCTGCTCACCCGCTCGCTCGGCCTGGTCAACAAGTCGCTGAGGCGAGACGAGGAGGCCAACCGGCTGTTCCTCGACATCCTGACCTCGGATCGCAATGCCGAGCTGAACCTCAGGCGCATGAACGAGGCGGGACTGCTCGGCAAGCTGATCCCCGACTTCGGCAAGATCGTCGCCATGATGCAGTTCTCGATGTACCACCATTATACGGTCGACGAGCATCTCATCCGCTGCATCGGCGTGCTGGCCGAGATCGAGCGCGGCGACGGCGCGAAAGTGCATCCGCTGTCGCACTCGTTGATGCCGGGGTTGAAGAAAAGTCGCGAGGCGCTCTATGTCGCGGTGCTGCTGCACGACATCGCCAAGGGCCGGCCGGAGGACCATTCGGAAGCCGGCGCCAGGATCGCGCGGCGCATCTGCCCGCATATGGGACTGTCGGCGGCCGACACCGAGACCGTCGCCTGGCTGGTAGAGAACCACCTGGTGATGTCGATGACGGCGCAGACGCGCGACCTCAACGACCGCAAGACGATCGAGGACTTTGCATCGATCGTGCAGTCGGTCGAGCGGCTGAAGCTGCTCTTGATCCTCACAGTCTGCGACATCAGGGGCGTCGGGCCGGGCGTCTGGAACGGCTGGAAGGGGCAGCTGCTGCGCACGCTCTATTTCGAGACCGAGCTGCTTTTGACCGGCGGCTTCTCCGAGGTCTCGCGCGCCCAGCGCACAGCAGCGGCGCGCGAGCAGCTGGCCGAGGCGCTGGCCGCCTGGCCGGCGAAGGAGCGCAAGCGCTATGTCGCCCAGCACTACGAAAACTATCTGCTCGCCGTCGACCTGCCCGACCAGTTGCGGCACGCCGAATTCATCCGCGAGGCGGATGCGGCCGGCAGGAAGCTTGCCACGATGGTGAAGACGCATGAGTTCGAGGCGGTGACCGAGGTTACGGTGCTGGCGCAGGACCATCCGCGCCTGCTTTCGGTGATTGCCGGCGCATGTGCCTCGGCCGGCGGCAACATCGTCGACGCGCAGATCTTCACCACCTCGGACGGACGGGCGCTCGACACCATCCTGATCTCCAGAGAATTCGACCGCGACGAGGACGAACGGCGGCGTGCCGAGCGCGTCGGCCGGCTGATCGAGGATGTGCTGTCAGGCAAGAGCTGGCTGCCCGAGATGATCGAGAAGCGGACCAAGCCGAAGCGCGGCGCCAAGGCCTTCCGCATTCAGCCGCGCGCCGAGATCCGCAACACGCTGTCGAACCGCTTTTCCGTGATCGAGATCGAGGGGCTGGACCGGCCGGGCCTGCTTTCCGAGATCACCGGTGCGCTGTCCGACCTGTCGCTCGACATCGCCTCGGCGCACATCACCACTTTCGGCGAGAAGGTCATCGACACGTTCTATGTCACCGACCTCACCGGACAGAAGATCGATAGCCCGACGCGGACGGCCACCATCCACAAACGGCTGATCGACACACTGGAAGGCAACGTGCCCGAACGCAACGGCAAGGCCAAGGCGGCGGCCGCCGAGTGACCATCACCATCCATTTGACGCAATTGCGCAGGCAGTCATCCACCGCATGAGCCTTGTCAAGAAATTCGCCACCGTCGCTTCCGGCACGCTGATGAGCCGCGCGCTGGGTTTCGGCCGCGAGATGCTGATGGCGGCGGCCCTCGGCACCGGGCCGGTCGCCGACGCCTTCAACGCCGCCTTCCAGTTTCCCAATACCTTCCGCCGCCTATTCGCCGAAGGCGCCTTCAACGCCGCCTTCGTGCCGCTGTTCGCCAAGGAGATCGAGACGCACGGCACCGACGGCGCCAAGCGCTTTTCCGAGGAAGTGTTCGGCGTGCTGTTCTCGGCCCTCTTGGCGCTGACCATCGCCATGGAGCTGGCGATGCCTTTGATCGTCCGCTACCTGGTGGCGCCGGGCTTCGCCGGCATTCCGGGCAAGTTCGAGACGACGGTCCGGCTTGCGACGATCATGTTCCCGTATCTGATCTGCATGTCGCTCGGCGCCATGATGGCGGGCATGCTGAACTCGCTGCGCCGCTATTTCGCGGCGGCGATCGCGCCCGCCTTCCTCAACATCATCCTGATCGGCGTGCTTGCCTATGCCTGGTATCACGGGCTGGACGCGCATGATGTCGGCTTCGGGCTTTCCTGGGGCGTGCTGGCGGCGGGCATCGTGCAGCTCGCCATCGTCTGGGTGGCGGTGCGCCATGCCGGTATCTCGATCGGCTTCCGCCGGCCGAAAATGACGCCGAACGTCAAGCGGCTCCTGATCCTGGCGCTGCCGGCCGCGATCACCGGCGGCATCACCCAGATCAACCAGCTGATCGGCACGGCGATTGCCTCGGGGCAGAACAGCGCCGTGTCGTCGCTTGCCTATGCCGACCGCATCTACCAGCTGCCGCTCGGCGTCGTCGGCGTTGCGGTGGCGATCGTGCTGTTGCCGGAACTGTCGCGGGCGCTGAAATCTGGCAACCTGATCGAGGCGGCCAATTTGCAGAATCGCTCGGTCGAGTTCACGCTGTTCATGACCTTGCCGGCGGCGGCGGCGCTCTGGGTGATGTCGGAACCGATCGTGCGGCTGGTCTATGAGCGCGGTGCGTTCGCCGCCAACCATTCGACCCCGATCGTCGCCTCGATCCTGGCGATCTTCGGCCTCGGCCTGCCGGCCTTCGTGTTGATCAAGGCCTTCACCCCCGGCTATTTTGCACGCGAGGACACGCGCACGCCGATGGTCTTCGCCGCCATCTCGGTCGGCGTTAACGTCGCCACCGCGCTCACCTTATTCCCGTCGATGGGTGCGCCGGGCATCGCGGTCGCTTCGGCCGTCGCCGGCTGGGTCAACGCGCTGATGCTGCTCGGCATGCTGATAAGGCGCGGCCATTGGGGCCGCGACATCCCGTTGCTCAAGCGCATTCCACGACTGGTGCTGTCGGCGGTGATCATGGCCGCGGCGCTTTACTTCGCGGAGCGCCATTTTGCGACGCAGATCGGACCTGGGTCACCGCTGGTCGTGAAAGCAACGACGGTGCTGGCGCTGGTCGCCGGCGGTGCTGCGCTCTACTTCATCGCCGCCTTCGGCACTGGCGGCGCCGATTTCGGCATGATCCGGAGGAACGTCAAGCGCGGCTCGGGTAAGAACGGGGCTGCATCCAAACCCAGTCTCGACGAGTAGTCAGCCAGACTTTCCGCCACGGCGTTCGCTGCCGAGCAAGCTCTTGCTCTGGCGGTTGCATTGGTCCATAAGCCCGCCGTCGAAAGACTTTCGCCGCGCGCGAAACGGCCCTCCACAAGCCATGAGGAACTCATGTCCGCCTTCAAGCCACTCGTCTTTTCGGGCGTCCAGCCGACCGGCAATCTGCATCTCGGCAATTATCTCGGCGCCATCAAGAAATTCGTCGCCCTCCAGGAACAATCCGACTGCATCTACTGCGTCGTCGACCTGCATTCGCTGACGGCGCAGCTCGTCTATCAGGATCTCGGCGACCAGACGCGGTCGATCACCGCGGCGTTCCTCGCCTCCGGCATCGACCCCAAGAAGCACATCGTCTTCAACCAGTCGCGGGTCATGCAGCACGCGGAGCTTGCCTGGATCTTCAACTGCGTGGCGCGCATCGGCTGGATGTACCGGATGACGCAGTTCAAGGACAAGGCCGGCAAGGACCGCGAGAACGCCTCGCTCGGCCTGCTCGCCTACCCGAGCCTGATGGCGGCCGACATCCTGCTCTACCGCGCCACCCATGTGCCGGTGGGCGAGGACCAGAAGCAGCATCTGGAACTGACCCGCGACATCGCGCAAAAATTCAACAACGACTTCTCCGAGCGCATTGCGGCGCTCGGCGTCGGCGTCGAGATGAGGATAGGCGAGGAGACGGTGAACGGCTACTTCCCGATCACCGAGCCGGTGATCGGCGGCCCGGCGGCGCGCATCATGAGCCTGCGCGACGGCTCGAAGAAGATGTCGAAGTCCGACCCGTCGGATCTGTCGCGCATCAACCTGACGGACGATGCCGACACCATCTCGAAGAAGATCCGCAAGGCCAAGACCGATCCGGAAGCCTTGCCGAGCGAAGTCGACGGGCTGGAGAGCCGGCCGGAAGCGGAAAACCTGGTCGGCATCTATGCCGGCCTTGCCGAAATCTCGAAGGCCGATGTGCTGAAGGAATATGGCGGCCAGCAGTTTTCGGTATTCAAGCCGGCGCTCGCCGACCTTGCGGTGGAGAAGCTCGCGCCCATCGCTTCCGAGATGCGCCGCATCGAAGGCGACCGCGCCTATGTCGATGCCGTGCTCAAGGATGGCGGCGACCGCGCCCGCGCGATCGCCGAGGGCACGATGAAGACGGTGCGCGACATTATCGGCCTGCTGCAGGACTGATCGCTCCTGCCTCGCTGACTTCCATCGCCGTGCCCAGCCGGCTTGCGCCGGTCCGGGGCATCGCCATCCCAGCCGGCGGCTTGCCGCCGGTCCGTGGCGGTGGCAGATTGCGGCCGAATTGATACCGAGCAGATAGACATGGTCTCTAAACGCCTCAGCCGCGAAGCCGGCCATCGCCGCAAGTTCCTGGCGATCATCGACGACACGCCCGAATGCGAGCGCGCCGTCGCCTACGCCTCGAAGCGGGCACAGAGCACCAGCGGCGTGCTGGTGCTGCTCTATGTGATCGAGCCGGACGATTTCCAGCATTGGCTGGGGGTCGAGAAGATCATGCGCGAGGAAGCGAACGCAACCGCGCGCGCGGCGCTCGATAGCTACGCCAACAAGGCGCGCCAGAAGGTCGGCATCGAGCCCGAGCTGGTGGTGCGCGAAGGCAAACCGACGGAAGAAATCCACAAGCTGATCGAGGAAGACCAGGACATCGCCATCCTGGTGCTGGCGGCCGGCGCCGGCAAGGAAGGTCCGGGACCTCTGGTGAGCGCCGTGGCCGGCCGGGGCGCGGCCTTCCCCATCCCGGTCACCGTGGTGCCGCAGAACCTCTCCGACGAGGAAATCGAGAGCCTGGCCTGACCGGCGGCGGTTCCGAGGCAAGCACTCGCATAACACATATTGATGCGGCCGCATCCATATTGCGGCCCCTTGGCCTGGCTTTGCAGCGCGCCATTTTGGAATCGTCATACAGGCGATATTCCAATGGAGGGCTGATGGCCAAACCGAAGCGCGGGGCAAGCCGAAGCAAAAAGTCGACACATCAAGGCGAGGCGACCGGACCATCGGTGCAGCCCCGCTCGCAGGCAGCGCGATCCCAGGAAAGAGCCCGGCAGACGCCTCATGCGCAGCAGGAGCGCAAGCGCCGCGTGCTGGCCAAGGGCCATCCGGCCATGGTGGACAGCATAGCCGGCGCGGTTACCGTGAAGAATCTCGATCTCTACTATGTCGTCGCTTCCGACGCGCAGATTCCCCTGAAAGGCGGGCACGGCTTCGGGCTCTATTTCCACGACTGCCGCTTCCTCGGCGGCTACGAGATGACATTGGGCGGCTTGCCCCCGATCGTGCTGGCTTCGACTGCGCAAAAGGGTTACGCCGCGCTTTTCGAATTGGCCAATCCTGACCTCCATTGCGATGGCGGGCGACTGATCCCCAAGGACGAGCTCGGCATCCGCTGGGAGCGCATTCTGGACGCGGAGCAAGCATGCGTGCGGGAGGTTCTGACTATCCAGAATTCCGGCAACGGGTCGCATGGCTTTCCGCTCGCCCTGCACTTCGGCGCCGGTTTCGAGGACATTTTCAACGTGCGCGGGCTGGTGCCGAAATATCTCGGCAGGTCCGAGCGGCCCGTCTGGCGGGAGGGCAGGCTGCATTTTGTCTATCACGGCGCCGATCACGTTCGCAGAACGGCAACAATCGTCTTCTCGCCGGCACCCGATGCCATGCACAAGACGACGGCCGAGTTCCGGTTCGATGTGCCGTCGGGCGAAAAGCGCACCATCGCAATCACCATAGAAGTGAAGGAGCTGCCAGAAGGGCCAGAAGCCGGGCAGTTGAGCCAACACCCGACGTTCGCTCTCGACGGTTTTGCCGGGAAGGTTCAGGCGGACACCGAAGAATGGCTGGAGCAACATACGAAATTCGACAGCGACAGCCTGCTGCTCAACAGCATCATGGACCGCTCGCTGCGCGACCTCGCGGTGCTCAGATCGGATTTTGGCAACAGGCAATACTTCGCCGCCGGCGTGCCTTGGTTCGTCGCCCTTTTCGGGCGAGACAGCCTGGTCGTCGCGCATGAGATGCTCGCCTTTCAGCCGGAGATCGCCGCCCAGACGCTGCGCCTTCTTGCCAGCTATCAGGGACGTCGAACGGATCGATGGCGAGAGGAGCAGCCCGGCAAGATCCTGCATGAGCTGCGCGTCGGCGAGCTCGCTCGCGCAGGCAATGTCCCGCATGCCAGGTTCTACTGCACCGTGGACGCGACCCCGCTCTTCCTGCTGCTTCTCGGCCGCTATGTTGCGTGGACAGGCGACCTGGGACTCTTTCGCGAACTGCAGGAGCCGGTGGAACGGGCTTTGGGCTGGATCGCCAAGGCCGGAGACAATCATGGCGAAGGCTATCTCAAATATCGGACCATATCGGAGAGCGGCCTCGTCAACCAGGGATGGAAGGATTCGGCCGACGCGATCGTCAGGACCGACGGCAGCATCGCCAAGCCGCCGATCGCGCTTGTCGAGGCGCAGGGCTATGTGTTTGCCGCCAAACATGCCGTCGCCTACCTTTACGAACGCATTGGCGAGCGCGATCGCGCCAAAGAGCTTCGCGGCGAGGCCGAACGGCTTCGAACACGGTTCAACCACGACTTCTGGTGCGAAGACCTGGGCGCCTTTGCGCTGGCGCTCGAAGCGCGTGGCCGCCAGGTCGCGGTCGTTTCCTCGAATCCCGGGCATGCGTTGTGGACCGGCATCGCGGATCATGGCAAGGGCCGCCGAACGGTGCGGCGGCTGATGCAGGACGACATGTTCAACGGTTGGGGCGTGCGCACGCTTTCGACCGTGGAGCGACGCTACAACCCCGTGGGATACCACCTCGGAACCGTCTGGCCGCACGACAACGCATTGCTGGCAGCCGGCTGCCGACGCTATGGCGAGGACGATGCGGCGCTGCGTATCTTCACTGCAATTGCCGAGGCAGCCATGCACTTCCGCCACCATCGGCTGCCCGAGGCGATGGCGGGCTTTCCGCGCAAGGATTTTCAGGTGCCGGTGCATTATCCCGTGGCCTGTCACCCGCAAGCCTGGGCGGCCGGCGCGGTGCCATTCATGGTGACCACCTGCCTCGGCCTGGAACCCGATGCCCTCGCAGGCAAGCTTCGGATCGTGCGGCCGCGGCTGCCCGATTTCGTCAACCGCATCGTGCTTCGCGGGCTGCGCGTCGGCGAGGCAAGTGCCGATCTCGAATTCAGGCGGACGGCCGACGGGGCCGAGGTGAACATCCAGAAGACGAGTGGACAACTCAGCGTGGAAGTCGGAGGATAGGTGCGCCATGGCTGGAGCGCTTCGCCAGGCAAAAACATTCCGCCAGCCAGACGTTCGGGCGACGCGTTTCGCTTGAATGTCCAGCCGATAGAGCCTATTTAGAATTATTCCAAACTATCGGCCCGGGAAGGGCTTGGAGATACCCATGTTCATCCAGACCGAATCGACGCCGAACCCGGCGACGTTGAAGTTCCTGCCCGGCAAGGAAGTGCTCGTGCAAGGCACCGCCGATTTCCGCGACGCCGAAACGGCAGCCGAGGCCTCGCCGCTGGCCGGCCGGCTGTTCGAGATTCCTGGCGTCACCGGCGTCTTCTTCGGCTACGACTTCATCACCGTGACCAAGGACGGTCCCGACTGGCAGCACCTGAAGCCGGCGATCCTCGGCGCCATCATGGAGCATTTCATGTCGGGCGCCCCTGTCATGGCGTCGGCGGCTCCTTCGAGCGAGGCCGGCCAGACGGGCGAGTTCTACGACAAGGCCGACGAGGAGCTGGTGCTGACCATCAAGGAGCTGC
This sequence comes from Mesorhizobium captivum, assembly GCF_033977165.1. NCBI lineage: Bacteria > Pseudomonadati > Pseudomonadota > Alphaproteobacteria > Hyphomicrobiales > Phyllobacteriaceae > Mesorhizobium > Mesorhizobium captivum. Next base: position 25,198 of record NZ_JAVIJB010000033.1, on the reverse strand, counting down.
TCGACACAAGGGTGCGCCCGGCGGTCGCGCAGGATGGCGGCGACATCACCTTCCGCGGCTTCGAGAACGGCACCGTGTTCCTGCACATGAAGGGCGCCTGCGCCGGCTGCCCGTCATCGACGGCGACGCTGAAGCACGGCATCCAGAACCTGCTTCGTCATTTCGTGCCGGAAGTGCAACAGGTCGAGCAAGTCGCCTGATCAAGCAAGAAACGCACAAACAAAAAACCGGGCCCCAACAGCCCGGTTTTCTGTCTGTGGACGTCTTGTTGTTGCCTAGACGGTCCGCGCACGAAAGCTTTTGCCTTCGGCCCTCGTGATCACAACACGATGACCTTGGCGCCGACCGAAGTGCGGTCGTAGAGATCAATAATGTCCTGGTTCATCAGGCGGATGCAGCCCGACGACATCGCCTTGCCGATCGAGAACCATTCCGGGCTGCCATGCAGGCGGTAGCCCATGTCGCCGCCCTTGTTGAACAGATACATGGCGCGCGCGCCGAGTGGGTTCTTCAGGCCCGGTTCCATGCCGCCTGCGAATTTGGCCAGTTCGGGCTGGCGCTTGATCATCGGCGCCGGCGGCGTCCAGGTCGGCCATTCGCGCTTCAGCGCGATATGGGCGGAGCCGTGCCATTCGAACCCCTCGCGGCCGACGCCAATGCCGTAGCGCATCGCCATGCCGTCGCCCTCGACGAAGTAGAGGAACTTGTTCTGGGTGTCGACGATGATGGTGCCCGGCTTCTCCGAAGTATCGTACCGCACTTCCTGCCGGTGGTAGCGCGCCGGAACCTTCTCGATCGGGATGCGCGGCAGCTGATAGCCGGCATCGGTCATCGCGCCATAGTTGTTGTTGAACAATTGCCCGCCGATGGTGCTGCAGCCGCTGACCGCGGTCGAGAGCGCAAGAGCAGCGACGATTGCAAAAGACTTCAAGCGCATGAATAGGTCCGACGCCCCGCCTAAATATCAGCGGCACGAGTCGGCCGCTTTGTCGCCATCATTCATGCTGGCATTTCTTTTGCTTGCCAAGCGCGCACTGCCTATATGCAAGACCTTCCCTGCCGGTAAGTGCCGAACTGCGGCATTTCGGCAACAGGGCTCACAGGATTGTGAAGCAAAATCAATGGGGCGGCTGGAAGTGCTGCCGGAGACCAAGGAGAGCGCCATGAATGTCGGTGATGCCGCCGAGCGTTCCGGCCTGCCGGCCAAGACCATCCGCTACTATGAGGAGATCGGCCTGATCCGGCCGGCGCGGGCCGACAACGGCTACCGCGACTATTCCGGCGACGACGTCCACCGGCTGGCCTTCCTGCGCCGTGCGCGCAACCTCGGCTTTTCAATCGACGATTGCAGGCAGCTGATGGCGCTCTATCAGGACCGTGACCGCGCCAGCCACGACGTGCGCGAAATCGCCAGCGCCCATGTCAGGGCGATCGAGGAAAAGGTGCGCGAATTGCAGTCGATGCGCGCGACGCTGCAGAAGCTGATCCACGCCTGCCACGGCGATGACAGGCCGGAGTGTCCGATACTGGACGATATGGCTGGGGTTGCCTGATGGCATCGTGCCGGATCTGGACAAGCGTCCGATCCTCATCTTAGCTCACGAGCCAGCAACACTTTAGCGGCAAGGAGCGCTTCACCGTGAAGGGATACTGGCTCATCATCGGCACCGAGATTTCGGATCAGGAAGCGCAAGCCGAGTACGCCAGGCTGTGGAAGCCCATCGGCGAGAAGTATCAGGCGCGCAGCAATCCATGAAAGAACCGCCTTTGCTGGTAGAGGCGCGATGCCGGCCGCGTGATGGTCGTCGAATTCCCGTCATTGGAAATGGCCAAAGCCTGCTATGACGACCCGGCTTACGAAGAAGCCCGGAGGTTTGCGCTACAGGCGTCAAACCGCGTCCTTCTCATCTTCGAAGGGGACCTCGGGGAGCCGGCGTGAGGCTCTACAATCGGGCGCGTAACCCGCTTCACAAAACCGGTTGGCCTTCGGCCGACGGGCATGGACACCTTGCTGATTTCGTCCAGTGGTTTGGGGTTGGTCGCGCTAGCGCTTGGGCGATCCCTTGTGGAGATGCCAGAGCGGCAGCGCTATCAGAGCGCCTGCAATGCTTAACAGAAGAAGCCAGTAAAGGAAGGGGTCGTCGCTACGGTCCAGCACCTGAAAGCCGCCGCCGTGCTTGGGAATTGTGGCTTGCCCGGCCCATAGCCAAAAGCAAACGAAAGCGCTGCCCACGAGCATTTGCGCGACAAAAATGCCCTTGATGATTGGCGAGTACTGATTGTTGTCGGCCATGGCTGCCCCCTGAATTCGCGATAGGCAGCATGGCTTGGTTTGTCAAATATACAATCGCCCGCTTTAGACGGGTTCAAACCGTGAACAAAATCTGGCATGGTGGCTGCCATGCCTATCGTTTCCCCGATTCCCCTCAACCCGCTGATCGACGGCCGCCAGTCGGAGCGCGCCATGCTGGTGCGGCGCGGCGTGCAGCGCTTGCTCACCGAAATGGGGGCGCATGTGCTGCCTGAGCTGTCCCTGGCCACCGGCCGGCGCGCCGATCTCGTGGCGCTGACCCGGCAGGGCGACATCTGGATCATCGAGATCAAATCCTCGATCGAGGATTTTCGCGTCGATCGCAAATGGCCGGACTACCGGCTGCATTCCGACCGCTTTTTCTTCGCCACGCATCCCGGCGTGCCGCAGCAGATTTTTCCCGAGGAGTGCGGTTTCATCCTCTCCGACGGCTATGGCGCCGAGATCCTGCGCGAGGCGCCCGAGCACCGCATGGCCGCCGCGACGCGCAAGGCGCTGATGCTCAGAATCGCCCGCGCCGGCGCAGCCAGGCTGCTGGCGGCGGAGCTTGCCGGCGTGGCGGTGCCGGCGCTGGATGGCGAGAGCGAGTAATCCTCGACGGATCGGGTGCGGCGGCTTCGCAGGACTTGGGTTCCTCGCCCCACGGAGTGGGGAGAGGTGGCCCGGCGAAGCCGGGTCGGAGAGGGGCCTGCGCGGCGTTTGGGAATCAAGCTGCCTCTATGGTTCCGTATCGCACAGGCTTTGCGCCCCTTCTTGTATCGGCTTTGGCGTCGCGGAGGTCGTCCCCCGCTCCGTCCCGGCTTCGCCGGGCCACCTCTCCCCCGCTTTCGCGGGGGCGAGGAAATGAGCGTCGAGGCCCGGCCCCTATTCCACGTCCTCCTCCGCCCCACCCGCCGCCGGCGCCGTGAGCAGCACGGCGGCGCCGAGCAGCGCCGCGACCAGCGAGCCGGTGAGGATGCCGACCTTCACCGCGTCCTGAAGCGCCGCGTCGTTGGCGAAGGCGAGCAGGCCGATGAACAGGCTCATGGTGAAGCCGATGCCGCAGAGTAGCGAGATTCCCAGCATATGCAGCCAGCCGGCATTGACCGGCAGGTCGGCGAGGCCAAGCCGGATGGCGATGGCCGAGGAGCCGAACACGCCGACCAGCTTGCCGAGCACAAGGCCCGCCGCAACACCCAGTGTCAGCGGCTCGACCAAGGCGGCAAAGCTCAGGCCGCCGAGCGAGACGCCGGCATTGGCGAAACCGAAGATCGGGATGACGATTAAAGGCACGAGCTTGTGCAGGCCGTGTTCCAGCCGGTGCAGCGGCGAATGCTCCAGATCGTGGCCGATGCCGGGAGAACGCTCGAGCGGGATGGTGAGCGCGAGCGCCACGCCGGCGAGCGTGGCGTGCACGCCCGATTTCAGCACCAGCACCCACAGCACCGCGCCGATCAGGAGATAGGGCACGAGGCTCATCACCCGCATACGGTTGAGCACGATCAGTACGACGATGGCCGCGAAGGCCGCCGCCAGATAGGCGAGCGACAGGCCGCCGGTATAGAACAACGCGATGATGATGACGGCGCCGAGATCGTCGATGATGGCCAAAGCGGTGAGGAACACCTTCAGCGAGGCCGGCACGCGGCTGCCGAGCAGCGAGAGCACGCCCAGCGCGAAGGCGATGTCGGTAGCGGTCGGGATCGCCCAGCCGGAGAGTGCCGCCTGATTGTCGCGGTTGATCAAGACATAGACCAGCGCCGGAACCACCATGCCGCCGGCGGCGGCGATGCCCGGCAGCACGCGGCGCGGCCAGGTGGAAAGCTGGCCGTCCAGCATCTCACGCTTGATCTCCAGGCCGACCAGCAGGAAGAACACCGCCATCAGCCCGTCATTGATCCAGTGCGAGACGCTGAGCGGCCCAAGATAGGCGTGAAGGACGGCGAAATAGGTTTCGGCGAGCGGCGAGTTGGCAACGATCAGCGCCAACGCCGCTGCCGCCATCAGGATGATGCCGCCGGCCGCCTCGCCGTCGAGGAATTCGCGAAGGATCGATTTCGGCCGCTCGTCTCGCATGGACCCTCCCTGACCCAGCCTGTTGGCCGGAAACCTATAGTCCAATGATGCGCAGCGTCAGTGGCGATGCAAGGCTTACGAGTTACACGGCGGCGCATGCTTCGAAAATTAGCTGAAACGCCGCCCCTTCGTCATCCACGGGCGAAGCAAGGAGCGAAGCGACGCGGCGCAGACCCGAGGATCCATTCCGTTACATCGGAACGGTGCCAACGGTGCAGAATTCTGCTCCACTGCGTTCTTCGGCCGGGGTCACGGAATGGATCCTAGGGTCTTCGCGACGGAGCTTCGCTCCTGCTTCGCCCTAGGATGACGACGCTGGTTCACCGCGGCGCCCGCTTTGCGAGTATCCGCTGCAGAGTGCGGCGATGCATGTTGAGCCGGCGCGCGGTCTCGGAAACGTTGCGGTCGCACATTTCGTAGACGCGCTGGATATGCTCCCAGCGCACGCGGTCGGCCGACATCGGATTTTCGGGCGGCGCCGCGCGCTCGCCCGCGGTGCGGGTGAGCGCCGCAAAGACGTCGTCGGCATCGGCCGGCTTCGACAGATAGTCGAGGGCGCCGAGCTTCACCGCCGTCACCGCGGTGGCGATGTTGCCGTAGCCGGTCAGGATGATGGTGCGGGAATCGTCGCGCTTCTCGCGGATGGCGGCGACCACGTCGAGGCCGTTGCCGTCGCCCAGCCGCATGTCGACAACCGCATAGGCCGGCGGATGGGCGCGCGCCTTGGCGACTGCCTCTTCCACGCTCTCCGCCGTCTCGACCGCGAAGCCCCTGGTTTCCATGGCCCGCGCCAGCCGGGTGAGGAACGGCTTGTCGTCATCGACGATCAGCAGCGAGGTGTCCTCGCCTTCAACCATTGCGCCAGTGGTTTCGTCCGCGCTCATTTCGTCAGCATCCTACCGACTTAAAGCGCGCCGCGCCGAAACAGATTGTAGCGAACGCTCTTCAAGTTCTTGTTTCCCGGCATGTCGTTATCCCAAAACCGCTGCACGGTTTTGGGCGACATGCCTTACTTTTACGCAGATACAATTCTGCAACAGCAATGTCCAATTTTTACAGCCGGCAACAGAGCTGCCATGCAGCAGACGCAAGGCTCAGGCATTGTCGAACATGGTTCCGGACAGCTGCTGGGGGTTGAGAAAGACGCCGCGCGGCCAGGTGATCTGCACCACCGCGCCCTCGCCGATCCCGCTCGAATTGCGGAAGTCGAGCGTCGCGCCGGAGCGCTCCAGCAAGGTCTTGGCGATGAAAAGCCCGAGGCCGAGGCCGCCGCCGGCCTCGGTCCCCTGGCGTGTCGACATATACGGCTCGCCGATGCGGTCGATGATCTCCGGCGGAAAGCCCGGTCCGTCGTCGATGATGGAGAAGGAGACCTCCTCGCTATTCCAGTTCCAGCTGACGGTGACGGTCTTCCTGGCAAAGTCGACGGCGTTCTCGACCAGATTGCCGAGCCCGTAGATGACGCCGGGACTGCGCTGCCCGACCGGCTCCGGGCCGGTGCGCTCGCCGGGACGCAGCCGGATCGAGATGCCGAAATCGCGGTGCGGCGCCGTCACCTCCTCGACCAGCGAGGTCAGAGGCAGCCGTGAAAGATGCGCCTCGCCTTCCGTGGACAGGCTGGTCAGCCGCTTCAGGATCTCGCGGCAACGCTCGCTCTGCGAGCGCAGCAGCTTCACGTCCTCTGCGAATTTCGGATCCTCGCCGAGCGCCTTTTCCATTTCCTTGGCGACGACGGTGATGGTGGCCAAAGGCGTGCCGAGCTCATGCGCGGCGGCTGCCGCGAGGCCGTCCAGCGCTGAAAGATGCTGCTCGCGCTGCAGCACCAGCTCGGTGGCGGCGAGCGCGTTGGCAAGCAGGCGCGCCTCGGCCGCGACGCGGAACGCATAGATGGCGGTGAAGGCGATCGAGGCGAACACCGCCATCCACATGCCGGCGACATAGATGAACGGCATCGGCAGCGGCGCGCCCTCGTACCAGGGTAGCGGCAAATGGAAGAACACCAGCAGCGTGGCCGCCACGATGACCAGCGCGCCCAGCACGGCCGTCATGCGCAGCGGCAGCGACGCGGCGGAGATGACGACCGGGACGGAGAGCAGCACCGAGAACGGATTGGTCAGCCCGCCGGTCATATAGAGCAGGCCGGCGAGCTGCAGGCTGTCGAAGGTAAGGATCACGAAGGCCGAGAGCGGGGTCAGCCGGTGCGCGGCGGGATAGCGGAAGGTCAGCCAGAGGTTCATCCAGGCCGAGCAGGCGATGAGCGCGAAGCACATCGAGACCGGCAGCGGGAATTTCAGCCCATAGGCGACGACGAGCACCGCGATGCTCTGGCCGACGATGGCCAGCCAGCGCAGGCGGATCAGCGTGTTGAGCCGCAGCCGCTGGCTCTGCTGGGTATCGGGCGCGCGCAGAATGTTGATCATCGCCAAGGATTACAGCCGCAGGAGGGAGAGCGCTAGGTATCGCTCCGGATTGACGGGTCCGAAGCCCGTTGGCGGCGGGGATCTAACGTTAGCTTCGATGCGCTATCGTCAACATTCGGGATTGGTTGGTGCGTCCCAACTTCGTCATCCCAGGGCGGAGCAGGAGCGAAGCTCCGTCGCGGAGACCCTGGGATCCATTCCGTTACCTTGGCCGTGAAGTGCGGCGAAGCAGAGTTCTGCATCGTAGCAACGCTTTGAAGTCACGGAATGGATCCTCGGGTCTGCGCTGCGTCGCTTCGCTCCTTGCTCCGCCCGTGGATGACGAGGCGATCCGCGTTTACGCCAATCGTCAACGTATGCGGTCCGCCAACGCAAGCGGCCCGTCAAAGCTCCTGCCCAAGCCTACGTCCCGCGCGGCTTGGCGCGGCTGGTGGCGGCGGCAAGGAGCGGGTTTTCCGGCCAGACATGTTTTGGATAGCGGCCGCGCATGTCGGTGCGCACTTCCGCCCAGGAGCCGCGCCAGAAGCCCGGCAGGTCGCGCGTCGTCTGGATCGGGCGATGCGCCGGCGACAACAGCTCGAGCGTCAGCGGCACCATGCCGTTGGCGATCGCCGGATGGCGGTCGAGGCCGAACAGCTCCTGCACGCGGATCGCAAGCACCGGCCATTCGCCGTCATAGCGGATCGGCACATGGCTGCCCGAGGGCGCATCGAAATGGGTCGGCGCCAGCGCGTCGACCTTGCGCTGCAGGTCGTGTGGAACCAACGACATCAGCCCGGCCGCGAGCGCGGCCGGCTTGATCGCCGCGAATGAAGCATCGCCGGCAAGAAAGGGCAGCAGCCAGTCTTCGAGGCGGTCGAGAAGCGCCTGGTCCGAGACATCGGGCCAGGGGGCGCCGAGGCCGCGATTGAGCCAGCCAAGTCGCTGGCGGAGCGTCTCGGCCTCCTTGCCCCAGTCGAGCAGCGCCAGGCCGTGCTCGCGCAAGGCATCCAGAATGGCCCGATCCGCGTCGGCGCCCGACGGCGCCGGCAGCATGCGCTCGGCGAGCGTGATGGCGCCGAGCCGCGCGGACTCGCGCACGCGCACGGCGCGCCGCTCGCGGTCGAAGCTTATTTCGCGCCGTGTTTCGATCCGGTCGGCGAGCGCCGCGCGGATATCGGCCTCGTCGACGGGCGCGGCGGCGGTGATGCGGGCGTTCTGCGCCTTGCCTTGAAGGTCGGCGACGACCAGCCAGGTTTCGCCGGCCAGGGGATCGGCGGCGTCGACCATCGCGCCCGACCCGTTGGCGAGCACGAAGCGGCCGCGCTCGCCGCGAGCCCTGGCGACACGATCCGGCCAGGCATGGATGAGGAGCGCGCCAGCGCCTTTACCCTCCCCCTTGAGGGGAGGGTCGAGCCGCGCAGCGGTTCGGGGTGGGGTCGGTTCGGGCACGCGACCGGCGACCCCGCCGCGGCTCTCGCGCTGAACGTCGCCCTGCGCGATCGCCGACCCTCCCCTCAAGGGGGAGGGTTTGGCCAGGCGCTCGGCAAGCTGCCGGGCGGCATTGGCGCGCGGCGATCTCTCGGCGCCAAAGCGCATCAGCCGCCGTTCCAGATCGGCGCTGTCGCCGCCCAGCCCACGCTCGGTGAGCAGTACGGCCAGCGTCGCCGCTTCGAGCGCCTGGCCGCTCTTCACCGCCTCCGCCACCATATGTGCGAGCCGCACCGGCAGCGCCAATTTGCGCATCGCCGCGCCCGCTTCGGTCAGCCGGCCGGCATCGTCGAGGGCGTGCAACGCCTTGAGCAGCACCCTCGCCTCGTTGAGCGCCGGCCCCGGCGGCGGATCGAGGAAGGAGAGGCTCGTCGGATCGGCGACGCCGAAAGCGGCGCAGTCGAGCAGCAGGCCGGAAAGGTCGGCCTCGAGGATTTCCGGCGGCGTGAAGGCGGGAAGCGCCGCCGTCTGCTCGGCGCGCCACAGCCGAATGGAAACGCCGGGTTGCGTGCGCCCGGCGCGGCCGGCGCGCTGGTCGGCGGAGGCTTTACTGACGCGCACCGTCTCAAGCCGGGTCAGGCCGCTTGCCGGCTCGTAGCGCGGCAGCCGCGACAGGCCGGAATCGATGACGACGCGCACGCCGTCGATGGTGATCGAGGTTTCCGCGATCGAGGTCGCCAGCACCACCTTGCGGCGGCCGGGGGGCGCCGGCCTGATGGCCGCGTCCTGGGTCCTGTTGTCGAGCTGACCGTAGAGCGGAACAATGTCGGTATCGGCGCCGAGATTGCCAAGAAGCCGCTCCGCCGTGCGCTCGATCTCGCGCTGGCCAGGCAGGAAAGCGAGCACGCTGCCCTGCTCGGTGGCTAAAGCCGCGCGGATCGCCTTGGCCATCGCGTCCTCGATCGCCACACCGGCCGGCCGCTCGTTATAGCGGATGTCGACCAGATAGGAGCGGCCCTCGCTTTCGATCACCGGCGCGCCCGACAACAATTCCGCAACGCGCGCGCCGTCGAGCGTCGCCGACATGACCAGCAGACGCAGGTCCGGCCGCAATGCCCCCTGCACGTCGAGCGCCAGCGCGAGGCCGAAATCGCCGTCGAGCGAACGTTCATGGAATTCGTCGAAGATCACGGCCGAGACACCCGGCAGCTCGGGATCGTCGAGGATCATGCGCGCGAGCACGCCTTCGGTGACGACAAGGATTTTTGTCCGCGCCGAGGTGCGGTTCTCCATGCGCATGGCGTAGCCGACGATGCCGCCGGGTTCCTCGCCGAGCAGCTCTGCCATGCGGCGGGCGGCGGCGCGGGCGGCGAGCCGGCGCGGCTCGAGCAGCACGATCCGGCCCGCGCCCAGCCATGGCGCGTCGAGCAGCGCCAACGGCACCAGCGTGGTCTTGCCGGCGCCGGGCGGCGCCACCAGCACGGCGCCGTTGCGCTCGGCGAGTGCCTGCCCGAGCGCCGGCAGCACGGCGGTAACCGGAAGCTCCGGCAGAAATCCTGTCTTCATGGCGTCCGCATATCAGCGGCCAAGGTCAGCGCGCAACCGCTCAGCAAATCAGAGCCTTGTCCTCGTAAACGGGTTCCAGCGCACCGTGCCAAGCCGCACTTCCTCACGCACCATGGTGAGCAGTCCGGAAGCGCCGACGACGGCCAGGCCCACCATCGTCAGCATGTCCGGATATTCGTTGAAAAAGAACGCGCCCAGCACCACGGCCCAGACGATCTGCGAATAATGCGTCGGCGCGATCCGGTTGGCCGGCGCATATTTGACGGCAAGCAGTTGCAGCAATTGTCCACCTGCGGTGAAGATGCCGGCCAGCATCAGCCAAATCAGTTGCCCGGCACTGGGGAGCGAGAACGACGTCGCGGCCGTGCCGACCCCGTTGAACAGCAGGCCATAGCCGACCAGCGCGCCGAGGATCGTCGTGCGCCTTTCCTGCTGGGCGAGCGAGCGCATCAGGATGACGCTAGTGGCGGCGAGGAAGGCATTGGCGAAGGCGGCAAGATGGCCGAGATGCAATTCGCGAAAGCCTGGCCGCACCACCAGCATGACGCCGGCAAAGCCGGCGACGACGGCAAGCCACCGCCAAGGCCCAACGCTCTCTTTCAGGATGACGGTCGACAGGATGGTCACCAGCAAAGGCGCCAGGAAGATCAGCGCATAGACTTCAGCCAGCGGGATGGTGGTGAAGGCATAGACGCTGAGCACGCCCGACGCGATGCCCGCCCAGGCGCGCGCCTGCACCGCCCACGGCCGTTTGGTGCGCCAGAAGTCGCGCCAGCGCTCATCGGCCGGACGGGTGAAGAACAGGAAACAGCCGGCAAATAAAGTTACGAAGAAGCCGATCTCGAAGACCGTGAACTGCCCGCCCAGGCTCTTGATGACGGCATCGCTGCATGAATAGCTTGCATAGGCGATCAGGGCGAGCAGGATTCCGTTCGGCACGTTTCCATTCCGGGAGAAGAGAAGTGAAGATACTGGCGCTGGGGGCTCATCCCGACGATATCGAGATATTCATGTTCGGTACGCTGGCCGCCTATGCGGCGCTAGGCGCAGAGCTCACTTTTGCGATAGCCACGGACGGCGCCAAGGGCGGCAAGGGCGATCCGGCGGCGCTTGCCAAGGCGCGGCGCAAAGAGGCGACCGTTGCGGCCGGCCTGCTCGATGTCACGCCGCGCTTCCTCGACTTCCCCGACGGGGCGCTGGTTGCGGACGCCGCGCTCATCGGCGCGCTGAAAGCGTTGGTCGGCGAGGTGAAGCCCGATCTCGCGATCACCCATGCGCCGAACGATTATCACGGCGACCACCGCGCGCTGTCGGATGGCGTGCGCATCGCGGCATCCTTCGCGGTGCCGGTGCTGCATGCCGACACGCTCGGCGGCACGGGCTTTTCGCCGACGCATTATGTCGAGATCTCGCGTCACTGGGACATCAAGGCGAAAGCGATCCGCGCGCACCGTTCGCAGGATCCCGAGCGCTTCGTCGACGGCGCGCGCACGCAAAACGAATTTCGCGCCGGCCAGTGCAATGGCGCGCCCGGCGCGCTGGCCGAGGCCTTCCGCTTCGAGCCCGTCTTTCACTTCGCCGACATCTGCGAATTGCTGCCGCCGGCGCCGGCTATCCGGCCGGTCATGGTGAGCACGAAGATCGTCAGGCAAGCCGGCTGACAAGCGACCGGCCGGATCGGCCGGCGACTATTTTTCAACGATTTCAACTGCCCGTTTCGCCATGCTGCGGCGCAGCAACGAATTCGCTTGCGTTGTTTAGTAAAAAGAGCATCACTAAACAAATTACTAAACATCGGCGGCGCATCGCGCGTCATGTTCAGGCCCTCGGAGGAGCGAGGGTCGAGGGGCTTTTGAAACCGTCATCCGGACGTGTTTCGCAAATGGGAGGTAAGGCATGAAATCGACCTGGAAACTGGCGTTGGGACTGGCCTCGGCGATCACCGCGTCGACCGCCGTCTCGAACGTCGCGCATGCGGAAGACCTGACGCTTTGCTGGGCGGCCTGGGATCCGGCCAACGCGCTCGTGGAACTGTCCAAGGATTTTACCAAGGAAACCGGCATCGGCATGAAGTTCGAGTTCGTGCCGTGGACCAACTATGCCGACCGCTTCCTCAACGAGCTCAACTCGCACGGCAAGCTCTGCGACCTGATCATCGGCGACAGCCAGTGGATCGGCGGTGCCGCCGAGAACGGCCACTACGTCAAGCTGAACGACTTCTTCGACAAGGAGAAGATCAGCATGGACGACTTCGTGCCGGCGACCGTCGTCGGTTATTCGGAATGGCCGAAGAACACGCCGAACTACTGGGCGCTGCCGGCCATGGGCGACGTCGTCGGCTGGACCTATCGCAAGGACTGGTTCTCGCGGCCGGAGCTGCAAAAGGAGTTCAAGGAAAAATATGGCTGGGATCTCGCCCCGCCGACCACCTTCGACCAGCTGAAGCAGATCGCCGAATTCTTCCAGAAGCGGCAGATCGACGGCAAGACCGTCTACGGCGCCTCGATCTACACCGAGCGCGGCTCGGAAGGCATCACCATGGGTGCCATGGACGTGCTCTACAGCTACGGCTTCCAGTACGAGAATCCGAAGAAGCCCTACGAGATGGAAGGCTTCGTCAATTCCGAGAAGTCGGTAAAGGGGCTGGAATTCTACAAGGCGCTCTATGATTGCTGCACGCCGCCCGGGGCCTCCAATAGCTACATGGGCGAAGGAGTCGACGCCTTCAAATCCGGACAGGTGGCGATGCACATGAACTTCGCCTTCACCTGGCCCGGCCTGCAGAAGGACGAGAATGTCGGCGGCGACAAAATCGGCTACTTCGTCAATCCGAAAGGGCCCGACGGCGACCAGTTCGCGCAGCTCGGCGGCCAGGGCATTTCGGTGGTTTCCTACTCCGACAAGCAGGAATCGGCGCTGAAATACATCAAGTGGTTCGCCAACAAGGACGTGCAGGCCAAATGGTGGTCGCTCGGCGGCTACTCCTGCCTCAACTCGGTCGTGAAGGATCCGAAGTTCCCGTCCAGCCAGCCCTATGCGCAGGCCTTCCTCGACTCGATGGCCATCGTGAAGGACTTCTGGGCGGAGCCGAGCTACGCGCCGCTGCTGCAGGCCTCGCAGAAGCGCTTCCATGACTATGTCGTCGCCGGCCAGGGCTCGGCCAAGGACGCGCTGGACGGCCTCGTCAAGGACTGGACGCAAGTGTTCCAGGACGACGGCAAGATGTGAGCGGCTCCTCCCGAGCGCGACCACGCGTCCCGTGCCGCCCTTGGCACGGGACGCAGTTCAGATAAATTCCATCGCCGAGACTGACCAGTGACCGATGCAGGACTAACCATGCTCAATCGGACCGCGGACAATGTTGCCCGGGCGACACCGGAGCCGTTGGCCAAGAAGATCCGAGGCATCAGCGACAAGGGCCTCGCCTGGCTGTTCATTTCGCCGACGATCCTTCTGCTTTTGGCAGTCAACATCTTCCCGCTGTTCTGGGCGATCTATCTCTCCTTCACCAATTACCGCGCCAACCGTCCCAACGAGGTGGTGAAGAATCTCGGCCTCGCCAACTACCGGCGCATCCTGGGCGACCAGGACATCTGGATCGCCATGCAGACGACGGCGCATTTCGTCTTCTGGACGATCCTTCTGCAGACGGTGATCGGCTTCACGCTGGCCTGGTTGATCGACAGAAAATTCCGCGGCCACGCCTTCTGGACGACGATCATCCTGGTACCGATGATGCTGTCGCCGGCGGTGGTCGGCAATTTCTGGCGCTTCCTTTACGAGCCGCAGATCGGGCTGTTCGCCTATGCGGTCTCCTTCCTCACCGGCATCCCGCCGACGAATGTGCAGATGCTGTCCAATGTCGAGCTGGCGCCATGGGCGATCATCATCGTCGACACCTGGATGTGGACGCCTTACGTGATGCTGATCTGCCTCGCCGGCCTGCGCTCCATCCCCGAATACATCTATGAAGCGGCCGAGGTCGACCGCGCCTCCAACTGGCGGCAGTTCTGGTCGATCACGCTGCCGATGGCGCTGCCCTTCATCATGCTGGCGGTGCTGTTCCGCGGCATCGAGAACTTCAAGATGTTCGACATGGTCAATCTCTTGACCGGCGGCGGGCCCGGCTCGACCACCGAGGTCGCCTCGATCACGCTGAAGCGGCAGGCCTTCGAAAGCTGGCGCACCGGCTATTCCTCGGCCTTCGCCATCATCCTCTTCGTCGCGGTGTTCGGTCTCGCCAACATCTACGTCAAGGCGCTCAACAAGGTGAAGCAGAGATGAGCCTGACCACCGCCCATTCCGTCGTCGCACCTTCGGCGAACTCGAAACGGATCGCCGGCGCGCTCGTCGTCGGCTACGCGCTGATCTCGATCGTGCCGCTGCTCTGGATATTCGCCACCAGCTTCAAGACGCCGCCGGATTCGATCGCCTATCCGCCGAAGATCGTGTTCCAGCCGAGCATCGAGGGCTACTGCAACCTGTTCACGACAAGAACCCGCCAGACGCCGGAATACATCAACTCGCTCGGGCCGGCGACCGGCTTCTGCGACGAGACGGTGCGCAAGCGCAACATGGTGATCGCCGGGCCGTCGAACTTCCTGCCGCGCTTCGTCAACTCGCTGATCATCGCCTTCGGCTCGACCTTCTGCGCTGTGTTCCTCGGCACGCTATCGGCCTATGGCTTCTCGCGCTTCAAGGTGCCTTTGGCCGACGATCTTCTGTTCTTCATCCTGTCGACGCGCATGATGCCGCCGATCGCGGTGGCGATCCCGATCTACCTGATGTACCGCGAGATCGGCCTCTCCGACACCGCGCTCGGCATGATCCTGCTCTATACCGCGGTCAACGTCTCGCTCGCGGTGTGGCTGCTCAAGGGCTTCATCGACGAGATCCCGCGCGAATATGAAGAGGCGGCGATGATCGACGGCTATACGCGGCTGCAGGCCTTCTGGCGCACCGTGCTGCCGCAAGCGACGACCGGTATTGCGGCAACCGCCATCTTCTGCCTGATCTTTGCCTGGAACGAATATGCGTTCGCGGCACTCTTGACCTCCGGCACGGCGCAGACCGCGCCGCCATTCATCCCGACCATCATCGGCGAAGGCGGCCAGGACTGGCCGGCGGTGGCCGCGGGCACGACGATCTTCCTGGTGCCGATCCTGGTGTTCACCATCCTGCTCCGCAAGCAATTGCTGCGCGGCATCACCTTCGGCGCGGTGCGCAAATGATGAATTCTCAGCAAGTATGGAACCGACGCTGCGGCAGCGTCCCTTCTCCCCGTTTATGGGGAGAAGATGCCGGCAGGCAGATGAGGGGCAGCTCCAACGTTTGCGTTAGTCTGGCGCGTTTGCGCCGACCCTCATCCGACCCTTCGGGCCACCTTCTCCCCGTGAACGGGGAGAAGGAAGGGGGCGCGGCATGAACCGTCCCATAGTCTCCAAGCGCTCTTCTTGGCCTCGTTGGGCAAGGCGCGGCCTTGTGGAAAACATCGCCACCGCGATCATCGCCATCGGCTTCCTGATGCTGTTCCAGCCTTTCGCCTTGTCGCTCTACAGCTATTCCTTCGTCACCATGCTCGCCGGCACGGCCATGTTCATCATCGTCTCGAAATTCCCGGAATAGACATGGCCGAGATCCGTGTTCAGAACCTCAGAAAAGCCTTCGGCGAGTTCGTCGCCGTGCAGGATTCCAATTTCGTCGTCGAGGACGGCGAGTTCTTCGTCATGCTGGGGCCGTCGGGCTGCGGCAAGACGACGACGCTCAGAATGATCGCCGGCCTCGAACTGCCGACCGGCGGCAAGATCCTGCTCGGCGGCGAGGACGTCACCATGCGCCGCGCCCGCGAGCGCGACATCGCCTTCGTCTTCCAGCTGTTCGCGCTCTATCCGCACATGAATGTGCGCAAGAACATCGGCTTCCCGCTGCTGGCGCAAGGCATGGCGTCGGCCGAGATCCGCGAGCGGGTCGAAGAGACCGCGAGGCTGCTGCGCATCGACCATTTGCTCGACAAATCGGTTTCCGGCCTTGCCGGCGGCGACCGCCAGCGCGTCGCGCTCGGCCGCGCCATCGTGCGGCGGCCGAAATGTTTTCTCATGGACGAGCCGCTCGGCACTTTGGACACTGAGTTCCGCGACCTCATGGTCCATGAGCTGCGCGAACTGCACAACCGCATCCACGCCACCACCGTCTATGTCACGCACGACCAGATGGAAGCGATGTCGATGGCCGACAAAATAGCGGTGATGAACCACGGCGTCATCGAGCAGTTCGGAAGCCCGCGCGAAATCTACGACCGGCCGGCGACGATGTTCGTCGCCGACTTCATCGGTTCGCCGCCGATGAATTTCCTGCGCTTCGGCGGCGGGCTCGCCAGGGGCGCGAAGGAGATCGTCGTGCAGGGCGCCAAGGTCGCGGTGCCGGAGGTGCGCGAGGACGTGGCACCCGCCGACATGGCGCTCGGCATCCGGCCCGAGCACATCCGCTTCGACGACGCCTCGAAGCTGCGCGGCGCGATCTACGGCACCGAATATCTCGGCACCACGCAGATCGTCGCGGTGGAGACGGCGGACGGCATCATCAAGGCCCGCGTGCCGGCCGGCATCCATCTAAATCCCGGCGAGCAGGTCGGGCTGGCGTTGAGCAGCGCGCGGCTGTCGCTGTTCGAGAAAGGCACTGGACGCGCGGTGAAAACCGCCATGCACGATCAGGCCGCGGAGGCGCGCCATGGCTGACGTCCATATTCAAGGCGTGACCAAAAGCTTCGGCGAGACCGTCGCGGTCAGCAATCTCGACCTGCAGATCAAGGACGGCGAATTCGTCGTGCTGCTCGGCCCGACCGGCGCCGGCAAGACGACGACTCTGCGGCTGATCGCCGGGCTGGAGCGGCCGGACAGCGGCGCGATCCGCATCGGCGGCCGCGACGCGACGACGCTGTCGCCGGCCGAGCGCGACACCGCCTTCGTCTTCCAGCAATATTCGCTCTACCCGCATCTCTCGGTCTTCGACAATCTCGCCTTTCCGCTGCGTTCGCCGGCGCGGCGCTTCCCCGAAGAGGCGATCCGCCGCCGCGTTGAGGAAGTGGCGCGCATGGTGCGCATCGACCACAAGCTCGGCAATCGATCGACCAAGCTGTCGGGCGGCGAGATGCAGCGCGTCGCCATCGGCCGCGCTTTGGTGCGGAAACCCGCGATCTACCTGATGGACGAGCCGCTGTCCTCGCTCGACGCCAAGCTGCGCGCCGACCTCAGGCTGGAGCTGAAGCGCATCCAGTCCGAGCTCGGCGCCACCATGCTCTATGTCACGCATGACCAGATCGAGGCGATGACCATGGCCGACCGCATCGGCATCCTCTCCGATGGCGTGCTGGTGCAGATCGGCACGCCACGCGCCATCTATTCTGAGCCGGCAAACCTTCATGTCGCGGCCCGCCTCGGCCAGCCGGCTATCAACCTTTTGCCGGCCGGGCTGCTGCCCGACGGCGGTGCGCCGACCGGCACGACGACGATCGGCGCGCGCACCGAGCATCTGTCGATCGAGAAGGCGGCGAATGGTCATGCTGATGGTGTCGTCGACTGGGTCGAGCATCTCGGCGACCAGAACCATCTGCATGTGACGGTCGGAACAAAGAAGCTGGTAACACTCACCGATCCCGACACGCCGCTCGAAAAGGGGGACAGGGTGACCATCCGCTACCGCTCGCCGCTTTATTTTGGCTTGGACGGGCAACGACTGATGTAGCCGGCTCGCACTCTCGCATCCGCCACATTCCGATTGACGACCGCATATACGGACTGGACGAAATCCATGAAGCACTTTTTCAACCGCAAAGAGACGATCGTCACCGAAGCGCTCGACGGCTTTCTTGCGACCGCAGGCGCAGGCACGTTGGCGCGCCTCGACGGCTATCCCGAAGTCAAGGTCGTGCTGCGCGCCGACTGGGACAAGACGAAGGTCAGCGTCGTTTCGGGCGGCGGCGCTGGGCACGAGCCCTCGCATGCCGGCTTCGTCGGCGCCGGCATGCTGACGGCCGCCGTCTCGGGCGAGATCTTCGCTTCGCCCAGCGTCGAGGCGGTGCTGCAGGCGATCCGCGCGACGACGGGGCCGGCCGGTTGCCTGCTGATCGTCAAGAACTATACCGGCGACCGGCTCAATTTCGGGCTGGCCGCAGAAAAAGCGCGCGCCGAAGGTTTTGCGGTCGAGATGGTGATCGTCGGCGACGACATCGCACTGCCCGACATCGCGCAGCCGCGCGGCGTCGCCGGCACACTGTTCGTGCACAAGATCGCCGGGCATCTGTCTGAAACCGGGCATGACCTGGCGTCGGTCGCCGCGGCGGCCCGCGCGGCGGCGAGAGACACTGTTTCGCTGGGCATCTCGCTCTCCTCCTGCTCGATCCCGGGACAGACGCATGAAGACCGCTTCGGCGCCGACGACGGCGAGCTCGGCCTCGGCATCCATGGCGAACCAGGCGTCGAACGCATCGCCCTGCAGAGCGCCAGCAAGCTGGTCGCGATCATGGCCGAGCGCCTCGCCGCGCGGCTCGACGCCGGCAGCCGTTACGCCTTGCTGATCAACAATCTCGGATCGGTGCCGCCGCTCGAAATGTCGCTCATCGCCAATGCGGTGCTATCCTCGCCGCTGGCCAAGTCAGTGACGATGACGATGGGTCCCGGGCATCTGATGACCGCGCTCAACATGAACGGCTTCTCGCTGTCGCTGATCAAGCTGGACGCGGAGCGCGAAGCCGCGCTGCGGGCGCCGGTCGGCCCGCATGCCTGGCTGCCGGCGAGACCGGTTAGCCCGCCGGTTGTGGTGGCAGCGGCCAAACCGGCAAGCCGCGATGCCGCCGGAGCGGCCAGCCGCGACACCGGCGCCGAGCGGCTGATCACCGCCGTCTGCGAAAAGCTGATCTCGCTAGAGGAGACGCTGAACGGCCTCGACGCGAAGGCCGGCGATGGCGACACCGGGTCGACGGTGACGACAGGCGCGCGCAGCGTGCTCGACCGTATCGGCACGCTGCCGCTTGCCGACAAGGCCGAAACGCTTGCCGCGATCGGTGAAACGCTGGGCACCTCGATGGGCGGTTCCAGCGGCGTGCTTTTGTCGATCTTCTTCACAGCATCGGCGCAGTCGCTCGGCGGCGGCGCGCCGCTCGGCAAGGCGCTGCTCGCCGGCCTCGACCGCATGACCTTTTACGGCGGCGCCAAGGTCGGCGACCGCACCATGGTCGATGCGCTGGAGCCGGCGCTGAAAGCGCTCGACGCGAACGGGCTGGAGGCAGCAGCCAAGGCCGCGCGGCATGGTGCCGAGTCTACCGCCGCGATCCAGAAGGCGAAGGCCGGCCGCTCCGCCTATATCGGCCGGCAGCTTGACATAGTTGATCCGGGCGCCTTTGCGGTGGCCGAAGCGTTCGCGGCCGTGGCGGCCATGTTCGCCCCGGCTTGAAGGACAGGCGATGGCCGCATCCGATTTCTCACGATTGATCGCGGCGGCGGCGGACACGATCGCAACGCATGCCGAGGAGCTGACCGCGCTCGACCAGGCGATCGGCGACGGCGACCATGGGCTGAATATGAAGCGCGGCTTCGAGGCGGTGCGCGCCGAAAAGGACGCAATCGCGGCAAAACCGCTGCCGGACGCGCTGAAGGCGGTCGGCACCAAGCTGGTGATGACCGTCGGCGGTGCCTCGGGCCCTCTGTTCGGCACGCTGTTCATGGCCCTCGGCAAGGAACTGCCCCAAGCGCCGGACCGAGGCGCGCTGACGGCGGCGCTCAGCAAGGCGATCGAGGCGGTTTCGGCGCGCGGCAAATCGCAGCCCGGGCAAAAAACCATGCTCGACGTGCTGCAACCGGTGTATGAGGCGCTTGCGCAAGGCAAGACGGCTGACGAAATCGCCGACGCCGCCGATCACGCGGCTGAGGCTACCGTGCCGATGAAGGCCCTGCGCGGGCGCGCCTCCTTCCTGGGAGAGCGCTCGATCGGGCATATGGACGCCGGGGCGCGCTCGACCGCGTTGCTGGTGCGCGCAGTCGCTGAAGCGATCGAGGGTTCTTGATGAGCAATGTCGGCATCGTCATCGTATCGCATTCGCCGCTGGTCGCCGAAGGCACGGCCGACATGGTGCGCCAGATGGTCGGCGACGAAGTGCCGCTTGCGTGGTGCGGCGGAAACGGCCATGGCGGGCTCGGAACCAGCGTCGAGGCGATCATGGGCGCGATCGACAAGGCCTGGTCGGAAGCGGGCGTCGCCATCCTGGTCGATCTCGGCGGCGCCGAGACCAACAGCGAGATGGCGGTCGAGATGATCGGCGAGCCGCGCTCCCACAGAATAGTCGTCTGCAACGCGCCGATCGTCGAGGGCGCGGTGATGGCGGCGACGGAAGCCTCCGGCGGCGCCTCGCTGAAGGAAGTGGTGGCGACGGCGCATGAATTGTCGCCGTCGTGAGTGAACGGGAACCGACTGAATGTCCGCATCCGCCGAAGCCACGGTTCTGATCACCCACGAGGTGGGCCTGCACGCGCGCCCTTCGGTGAAGTTCACCAAGCTCGCCAAATCGTTCGCGGCCGAGGTGGAAGTGGCCGTCGCCGCCAACGGCCCCTGGTTCGACGCCAAGAGCATCGTCAAGGTGATGGCGGCCAAGGCGCCGAAGGGAACGGTGCTGCACATAAGGGCGCGAGGTGACGGCGCTGAGCAAGCGGTCGGCGCGCTGGTCGACCTGGTGCAGCGCGACTTCGACGAGGACAGGGACCATGCCCGGTCCGCTTGAGACCGACGAATATGGCCTCGAACCCGCAAGGAATGCGGGCCATGCGGATTGAGGGTATTCCCGCCTCGGCCGGCTATGCCGAAGGTCCGCTGTTCGACCTCGACCAGTCCCCGGCTGCCTATAGAGGCAAGGCGAGCGCGGCCGAGGAAAAAGCGGCGCTGAAGGCGGCGATCGGCAAGGCGGTGAGCCGGCTGACCACGCTGATCGAAGCCGCCGATGGCGACGCCGCCGGCATACTCGAATTCCACATCGCCATGCTGGAGGACGACGCGCTGAGCGGTCCAGCCCTCGCGGCGATCAGCTCCGGGCAGCCGGCCGATGCTGCCTGGCGGCAGGCGCTGGACGCCGAAATCGCCGGCTATGAGGCGTCCGACCAGGACTATTTCCGCGCGCGCGCCGCCGACCTGCGCGACATCCGCGACCAGGTGCTGCGGGCGCTGAGCGACGACAGCGAGGCCGCTGCGCCTTTGGGCGCCATCCTCCATGGCGTGGACATCGCGCCGACGCGCTTCCTCGAAACCGATTGGAGCAGAGGCGGCGGCATCGCGCTCAAGGGCGGCAGCACGGCCAGCCATGTCGCCATGCTGGCGCGCTCGCGCGGCGTGCCGATGGTGGTGGGGCTTGGCGCTTTTGCGGATAAACCCACGGGGAACGCACTGCTCGACGCCGAGCATGGCGCCATCGTGGTTTCGCCCTCGCCGGCGGAGATCGAGGCCTTCCGGCAGTCGTCCTCCTCCTTCGCGGCGCGCCAGGGCAAGGCGCTGACTTTTCTCACCCAGCCGGCGGTGACCAAAGCCGGCACCCCCGTGCGGGTGCAAGTGAACATTGCCTATCCTTCCGATGTCGACGGCATCGACATCGATACCTGCGACGGTGTCGGCCTGATGCGGACGGAGTTCCTGTTCGGCAGGACGCTGCCGGACGAGGAAACGCAGTACCAGGCCTATCGCAAGGTGCTGGAGTGGGCCGGAGAAAAACCGGTGACCATCCGCACCGTCGATGCCGGCGGCGACAAGCCGGTTCCTGGCTTCACCGTCGAGGAAACCAACCCGTTTCTCGGCCTGCGCGGCATCAGGCTGTCGCTCGCGCGGCGCGAGATATTCCGGGTGCAAATCCGGGCATTGCTGCGCGCCGCCATACACGGCAATCTGAAGGTGATGTTTCCGATGATCGCCACGGCCGAGGAGTATGCCCAAGCCGCAGCGCTGTTCGCCGAAGAGCAGGCCGCTCTCGCGACGCGCGGTGTTACGCACAAGCTGCCGCCACTCGGCATCATGGTCGAGGTGCCGGCTGTCGCCATCGCGCCGGAAGCCTTCGCCAATGTCGCCTTCTTCTCGGTCGGCTCCAACGACCTGACGCAATATGTGATGGCGGCGGCACGCGACAATGCCGCCGTCGGGTATCTGAATTCGGTCCGCCACCCGGCCGTCCTGCGACTGATCGCTTCGGTCGCCACTTTCGGACGGAAGAAAGGGATTCCGGTCAGCCTTTGCGGCGATGCCGGCGGCGATCCGGCCGCCATTCCGGCGCTGCTCGAGGCCGGCCTGCGCGATCTTTCGGTCGCGCCGGCGCAACTTGCAATGGCCAAGGCGGCCATCGCGGACGTCTCGGTATAAGCGCGGCATGCCCAAGGCAGCCAAGATACAGGAAGCCGGCTCGGAAGATGCGATCCGCGCCTACAAGACGATCCTGTCGCAGGTCATCGACCAGCGGCCTTCGGGCATGCGCCAGCGGCTTGCCGATGCGCTCGGCAAGCACCGCAGCTTCGTCACGCAGATCTCAAGCCCGGCCTATTCGATCCCGATTCCGTCGAAGCATTTGCCGTCCATCTTTTCCGTCTGCCATTTCAGCCCGGCCGAGCGCGACCAGTTCCTCGCCGCCTATCACCAGGCGCATCCGGGCAAGCTGCCGGCGGCTTCGGGTCCGCGCAAGACGCGCCATGTCTCGCTCATCGTGCCGGATTTCGGCGACGACAAGCAAAACGCCGCGCTCGACCGGGCGATCAACGAATTCATCCAGAAGATCACCAGTATCGCCGGCAAGGGCAGCGGCTAAGCGACTCAATCGGGAGGACTGCCATGAAGAAATTCTTGAATTCGGTGGACACGGTTCTGACCGAAAGCCTCGACGGCTTCGTCGCCGCGCATTCCGACATCCTCGCGCTCGGCGAGGAGCACAAATTCGTCCGCCGCAAGGAGCTCAAGCCGGGCAAGGTTGCGCTGATCTCGGGCGGCGGCTCCGGCCACGAGCCGCTGCATGGCGGGCTGGTCGGCCACGGCATGCTGGACGCCGCCTGCCCCGGCCAGGTCTTCACCTCGCCGACGCCCGACCAGATGCTGGCGGCGGTGCAGGCCGTCGACACCGGCGCCGGCTGCCTGTTCATCGTCAAGAACTACGAAGGCGACGTGATGAATTTCGACATGGCCGCCGAGATGTCGGAAGGCGTCCAGCAGGTGGTGACCAATGACGACGTCGCAGTCGAGAACTCGTCCTACACCACGGGCCGGCGCGGTGTTGCCGGCACGCTGGTGGTGGAGAAGATCGTCGGCGCCGCGGCCGAGCAAGGCATGGCGCTGCCCGAGCTCAAGGCGCTCGGCGATCGCGTCAACGGCGCGACGCGCTCGATGGGCGTGGCGCTGACAAGCTGCACGGTGCCTGCGGCAGGCAGGCCGACTTTCGAAATCGGCGACAACGAGATGGAGTTCGGCGTCGGCATCCATGGCGAGCCCGGCCGACGGCGCGATTCACTGAGGAGCGCCGACGCCATCGCCGGGGAGATCTGCGCGGCGATCCTCGGCGATCTTGGCGGACGGGCAAAGGGGCCGGCGCTGCTGTTCGTCAACGGCTTCGGCGGCACGCCGTCGATGGAGCTTTATTTGATGTACAACAGCGCCCGCAAAATCTTCGAGAGGAGCAGCGTGAGGGTGACCCGCTCTCTGGTCGGCTCCTATGTGACGTCGCTCGACATGGCCGGCTGCTCGATCACGCTGACCATGCTCGACGATGAAATGACGGCGCTATGGGATGCGCCGGTTCACACGGCGGCGCTGCGCTGGGGTATGTAGCGGCTTCAGCCAGACCGAAGCCGCGTAATGTTAAACCGCCTTCGACGGCGCACCGGCCACGACGCTGGACAGCTTCCCAGCCTTGCGCAGGACAGGCGCCTCGTACTTCTTCCTGGTCATTTCATCACCCTCCGAATCCAGGTCAAGAATGAAGGAAAACCCCTCGCAAAGTCAATTCGCGGCCGGTTCCGCCGGCTTACGCCACTTTCCACGATGCTTTTTCCGCAGACATATTCGCAGTATTGTCTGTTAGAGCAATTCCAGGAAAAGTGTGTAACGGTTTTCCGTCTGGAATTGCGTAAAAACAAAGAGATAGAGCGGTTCAGCGTTTCGGTGAAACGGTGAACCGCTCTAGTGCCCACGCTTCGACCGGGTTCATGCTGCCACCTCTTTCGCCTGCCGATGAAAAGCTGTTGTTATCCTTTGCCGACCCCCAGGCTCGGGTAACCTGGGCGCTGTCGGCCGGGCCCCTTATGGCGCTTCTTGCCAATGCCGAGTTCCACGGCGTGCTGCCGATCATGTTGCGCAAACTTCGGGAAATCGGCGACGCCAAGCTGCCGGAAGATCCCGCCTTGCAGCAGAGGCTCTCCGAGCTGCGCGACCAGGCGACGATCGCGACCGGGCAATCAATGCTGCTGCAATATCACGGCGACCGCATCATGAAGGCGCTGGCGGCGAAGGGCGTTCCGGCCCGCATCGTCAAGGGTCCGGTCTTCGCGCGAAAACTCTACCGCCATGCCGCCGACCGGCCGTTCACCGATATCGACATCCTGGTCGATCCAGCCAGCATCGCCGCGGCCAACGGCGTGATCGCCGCATGCGGCTTCGAGTTGGCCAGTGGCGAGGCTCAATCGCATGAGTTGCAGGAATTCAAATGGCTGGAGAAGGAGAATTCCAGCCTGCTGATCGAACTGCACGGCAATCTGGTGCACGACACCGGCATGCGGCGGCGCCTGTCTCTCGGCTTTCGTGAGCTGCAGGTCATCGACGGCGGCGAGACCGATACGCCGGCGTCGCTACTCACCATCGCCATCGTTCACGCCGCCGGCGGCCACAAATTCCACCGGCTGCAGCTCTGTGTCGACGTGCTGCAGGGGGTACGCGCGCTGCAGTCGCCAGAGGCGGAAGCGCGGCTGCTCGAGGCCGCGCGCATGACCGGCATCGAGCTCGAACTGGCGACCGTCCTCAACGTGACCGGACGCCTGTTCGACGAGCCACACGCGATCGAGCTCGCCAACCGCATCAAGCCCGATCTGTCGATACGGCTCGCCAAATGGCTGATCACCGGCAACATGCTGCTTCGCGTCAATTCCCGGGACAAGATGCGCTCGCGCCTCAGCCGCGACGCCTTCCGTTGGGTTCAGCGGCTCGCCCGGCCGAGGCCCTATCCGGCCTGAGAGCCCATTTGGAAACTCCACTCCTGCGGCCATCTGAAGGCATTTTCTGCGCTTCCGGTGCTCACGTACTCAAACGTACGCTCCGCTCCGGCCTTCGCCGGCCGAAGCCCTCATAAATGTCTCCGTCCTATGAAGGCTACGTCGGTTGTGTGCGTCAAGTTCTGCAAAAAGGGGCGGCCATGAAGCTGGTCATGCGGCTTGGCGCA